>CASBQR010000232.1 GCA_949127865.1 Synechococcales cyanobacterium PMM_0082 | reverse complement strand
TGATTTGCTATTATTTCAAATTCCTACGTTCGGAATAAAATTGTCAACAAAAATCTTGTACAGGGTTTGACATTGTTGTATAGGTTTGTCTATGATTCTGTATGCTTAGGACAAGCTCAACACTTTCAATTATTAACGACTGAGAATATTAACTACGTGATTAGAGCGTAAATTAGAATCGAACCAAGAACAAATTAAACCTTGGACTCCTGGATCGATGACGCGCTCTGGTGAGGGTTGGCGACTCCATGTGTCTCCTTGTTTACGTATGGGAAATAGTAAAACTGGACCGAGATAACGAACCCCGCGTGCTTGTTGAAGCAATGCGACAATATCTGATTCGTAAAGTGGGCGACCGAATGCCCAACCTTTTCCTTCAATTCCTCCAGTTAAAGGATTTAAAAATTTATATAGTAATACTCGGATAGTACTCAGAATTTCTTCGCGTGCGAAAGGGTTATCGTATGCTGGTTCTAAACCGATTTCAGCTTGAACGCAAACGCCTATGTATTCTGGTTGTTGTAGCTGTACTTGAACTCCTAATAGTCTTCTTTCGTCTAAATAACTGGAAACTTGTTCTTTGAGTGCAGGACTCAGTTCAAATTTATCGGGAGATAAACCTTGTCCTTGGGCGATCGCGTCTGTGTTGTAATTAGGTACTATCAACAAACTGACTGTACCCGCTTGGCGATTAAATTCTGCTGGTAAGCAGCGGACGCGAGCAATTGCTCCTTTTCCGGCAATTTGAGCTAGTGTTTCAAAATCTTCAACTGTAACTGCGCGATCGCGGGAGCGTAAAATTCTTGGAGCTTTAATAATAGCTTGTTCGAGTGACTCTGCATCTGCTCCATTAATAGCGCCTTTGTGATTAATCGCACTAGCAACATAGGGAACAGCAGATTTCAAAAACTGGAGCGATTGAGCTTGAACGTTACCTTGTCTACCTCCTCCTGTACGGTAGCGAATCATTCTAATTTCGGCACCGCGTAAAGGAACTGCACCGTACTGATGTTCAAGATTGTTATCTAGATCGCTAACTTGAACAAAGGTATCTTCTGGTCTTGGTTGCTGGATGCGCGAACGAATTTCTGTTTCGTTTTTTAATTGGCTAGGTTCGCGAATCAAAGGACCAAACTGAACTGTACCGCTAATCGAATCTATTACATAGTGAAGGCTTTGTGAATTGGAATCTGCAAAATCTCTGACTTCTTCCCATTTTTGAGGTAGTCCACTTGGAGGAATAACTAAAATGTACTCTTCCGCTCGACGTTCTAAGATTGGTGGTTGTTGAAGTTGAAAGATTTGTCCTGGTTTAGCATTACTAATACCCAAACGTTCATCTTTAAGTAAGTTACTTTGACTTGCACTAACAGTACCACCAACTCCTCTTACTCCCAAACCTACAATTCGCGGAGGACGGTTATAACCAGAATTATTCGCGTCCAATGGAGTGAGTAAACAGCGAATCCAGCGACCTCGATAAGATATAAAATTAGTCACGGGCCAGTTTTGCGGTAAATGTAACCGGACTTCGGCACCTTGTTCTGGATTGCTACCCTGTTGGGCAATTTCGTAAAAACTGAAACCCCGTGTTTTATCGTCTACTTCTTTTAATAAAACAGGTTGCCATTCTTCCCCATCCCAAGCTTCCCAGCGCCGTGGTGGTTGGTTAGGATTAATCCCAGTAGGTGTAGCAGAAGTACCTTGAATAGTAATTTCTAAAACATTGCCATCGAGAGGGTCTTCAGAGTTAATAACTAAGTAAAAACAGTTACCTGGTGATGGTTCTTCTTCAAATAGTGATTGTTCATTACCTTCCCAGAAAGCTTCAGATTGGCGATTCCAGTTAGCAGTTACCCTTTCTCTCAAAGATTGCGGAATTTCTTCTACAGTTGATGCTGTTAAAAGATGTTGTAACCGAGGTTTAGCAATAATTAAAGCAGAATCAGTACTAAAAGTAATAGCTTCTGTTGTTTCAGTTCTTACCGTCGAAACCTCGATTCCGGCGGCAATTGTGTAAGTATCTGGCAAATCAGAACTTAAATAAAAAGTTAAATCTGTGCGTGCGGGTGCGGGTGGTTGCAGACGAATGCCCAATAATTCTAAAAAGGCGATATAATTTTTACGCGGTACTTGATTAAACCTAAGTAACATTTGGTCGGTTAACCAAGCAAACAGTTCAATTAACGTAATTCCAGGGTCGCTTAGATTATGATCTGTCCATTCAGGACAGTAGCGAGGAATACGCATAATGCACTCTTCTACCAAATCGTCGAAGTTGCGATCGTCTAAATTAGGAGAAGGTAATTTTGGTAAAAAGTCAAATTCCACAGTACGATTTTGGATTTTGGATTATAGTTGTGGGGTGAGCATCCTTGCTTGTCCCTACTCTGCCGAAATTAAATAAAAAGGATAAACAAAACTGTAAACGTCGGGATAATCTTTAAGTTTGTATTTAATCAAAATGTCTACTTTGCCGAGTATTGGGTCAGGTTCAGCACGGACATCATCAAGAACGATCCGTGGTTCCCAAACTTCCAAAGCTTGTGTTACATATATCCGAATTTGCAGTAAGGTATCGCTATTCATGGGAGCAAACGCTAATTCTGACAAGCGACACCCGAAAGTCGGTCTATACACCCGTTCACCTGGACTGGTACGAAGAATAATCCAAATAGATTCTCTAACTTTCTCGTCTTCACTGCTAAAGTTTATTCCACCCTGCACATTTATTTGGAGTGGAAAACTCCAACCTCTGCCTAAATATTCTTGTTGATGACCATAAACGGGATTTGGCATTTAGGTGCCCTTCGCAGTAGATATCATACATATATCTAAAATATTGGAGCAAAAGATATAAACCTATTCGCCAAAGGTCGAGTTTATCTACTTAATCACCAATTAAAACAGTCGCGTGACCTTTGGTAATTACATTTAGCGGTCCTAATGCTTCCAAAATCCTGTCGCCCATACGACAAGCAGGGAGTCCATTAATGAGAACTGTCTTGCTGCCACTAATAACCACACCAGGACCGTGAGGAGGTACGGGTAAAGGTGTCGCGCATTGATGAATATCAGCAATAGAAGGAGCAGCAGTAGCAGCGGCAACGGCAATAGTGCTACTCATTGTAACGGCAGATGATGCTTTGGTAGCTTGTTCGGCAGCGATCGCCGCTGGGGCAGCCGGTGTACCACTAGCAGCTCTAGAAGCCGCCTCAGCAGCTTTGATAGCTATATCAGAAGTTGTTTTAGCACTCAGCAATGCGGATACCGCTGTTGCAGGTATACCGCGCCACGCAGGCAAATTGCCGATTAGCACATTACGACTACCAGGACCTCTTGTCAACACTGGAGGTAAAGGGTGCGCTACAGTGTCAGTAATTCTTGCTGCTGGTTTTCCTTTTCCTTTAGGCATCAAACTATCCTATAAAATATTAATTTAGACGAATTATTGCACCATTAACTGTAATCGTTCCCTTGGCTTTAATTTCCATGTTTCCATCAGCTTTGATTGACAAATTACCTTTGGAATGAATTGACACAGACTTATTAATTCCATCGTTCATCTTGATATGATGACCTTTTGCGGAGACAATTTCAATTAAACCTTGACTGTCATTTAAATATATTTTGTGACCGCCTTTGGTATCTACGCGAATGCCTGTTTTGCTAGTGGCTTTATCTTCATCTATAAACTGTAATTGATGACCAGCACGGGTTTTCAAGGTTCGCAGACGAACTCGACCGCTAACTACACTATCTGTTACAGGAGTTGGTGGTGCATCTTTGCCGTTCCATACTGCACCAATAATATAAGGTCGATGAATGTCACCATGTTCAAAACCAACCAGCACTTCATCGTTGATTTCTGGTAGCCAGTCAGTTCCGCGATCTGAACCGGCACCTATCGATACCATTCTTGCCCAATAACTCTCATGTTCTTCAGTAAGAGTGGGAAACTTAACTTTAACTCGACTTAATTTTTTGGGGTCTTGATTATTAGTGACAATTCCTACTAAAAATGTTTGACCTGGTTGTAAACGTGTTTGTGGTGATATCGAGTTATATAAATTACCAGAACGTAAACCTCGAACGCTAAATTCTGTAGTATAAACTCGCTGGCTGTAAAAGTGACGTGTGTCAGTAATGTAATACTTTCCGCTAAAGCGATCGCCCATGTTTTGTAAGGTTACAAACCTACCCGGTCGAATTTTGGGATTACCCTCTGCTTTCGCATCTGCATAAACAAATTCTCCCCCTAATTCATCACATAAGGCTTGAGCCATTACTTGTGCTTCTGTGGCACTAGAAACGGGTTTATCTACAACAGTCATTAGTGGAGGTTTGCTAATGTTAAAATTATTACTGCTATTACTTCCTTTTTGATTGCCAGTATCAGTTATTACGTTCTCTGATGTAGCCGTGGAGGTAATTAACTGTTTGTTTTGGTAGTCCCAACTACGCACTTCAACCCCACTCACTTGTTCTGCGCTGGTAATGCGAGTACTAAAGCTGCTAATTTCATCCAGCCATTTGAGTTCTACAGCTTCTTGAGCTATTGGTTTACGAAAGTTAATTTTGCCTTCTTCAATAAAAAGCTCAAAACCAATACGAGCGGCTCTTTCTCGCAAAAACTCCATATTAGTTTGATTTTCTTGAAAAACATACTCATGAGCTTCGCCACTCTCATCTATGTTTCCGAGTAGTATACCTACTTCTTGAGCAATTTTACGTACTATATCGCTATCGGTATTATTCAAAAAAGAGCGATTTTGTCTTCCTCTATGCAGCCTATGCGAAGTATCGTAACCGCGAACTATTATAGGTGCCTCAGATTTTTTATTAAAATGAACCTCAATCGCCGTAATTTCTCCATCAATTAAATAGCCTTTTTTTTCCAGCTTAAAATTCTTGTCTTGGGTAGTACTAGAACTAAACCCCAATCTAATTTTTTTACCGATTTCAAATACCTTTTCGTGCCGCCAAGGTTGGTATTGAGATTTATCATTAGTAGGTAGATAGCTGTTGTGAACTACCAATGTAAACATTGCTGGTAAATGCAAACTTTCTTCAATCGTAATTTGCATTAAATCCTTAATTAATTCAGGAGATGCTTGTTCTCCTCCTATTTCGACTAGGGGTTGAGATAAATAAAGATTTTGTTGTGCCATATTTTTTAAATTTTCAAAAATATCGAAGGCGAAGGTTAAATGGTTCCACTTAGATGCTATTTATACATTATTTTTTACCTTTATTTGGCGGCGTTTTAGGTGTATTCGGTGGCGTTTTGGGCTGATTAGGCGGCGTTTTCGATTGATTAGGCGGCGTTTTCGATTGATTAGGCGGCGTTTTCGATTGATTAGGCGGCGTTTTCGATTGATTAGGC
>CASBQR010000231.1 GCA_949127865.1 Synechococcales cyanobacterium PMM_0082 | reverse complement strand
TCAGGTTAATTTTCGAGTCACCGATGAGGAATTAGCACATTTGAAACAATATTGTGAGATAAGGAAGAGGCAACAAAGCGAAGCTCTTCGTGAGTTGCTGAGAAAATTATCAATCAATGAGGTATTGAACCCAATCGATTGATGCGCCTTTCATTCCACACCAAATCAAAGATTATGGCGTAGGGATTCCTGTCTGTTTAGCTAAATTATGCGTCACCAACGGGTAAGAGAGAAAAGTATCGCAACAGGAGCCGCCATCGCAGGAGATGGGAAAAGTCTACGAAACACAGTGAGTAATCATGATAATCAGCAGCAGAGCTTTATCAATATAGTGTCGCCATTCTCTCAACAACAAGGAACAATGGTTGCCACAGCCATTATGGACAACAAAAAAGAGAGTGAAATCGGAGTGATCCAACAGTTGATCTCGCAACTGAAGTTAGAAAATCATATATTCCCCCTTGATGCTTTGCACTATCAAAAAAACAGTCGCCGCAACTGCCTCCAGTATTAACGAATACATCATTAAATTCAAGAGAAATCAACAAAGTCAAGAGAAATCAGCCAAAACCACAAGAAGCGATCGCCTAGAAAAGATGGAAAGAATTTTTTTAGAATTAGTTGATACTAATAATGGTAGAGTCACTGCGCTTAAATTTGCGATCGCCTCTAAGTTATCTCTAGAAGAGTCAAAACGTTATCTAGATAAAAAAGCATTGACGTTAAATGCTACGTTTGAAGTTACAGAAGAAGGTGGCGTTAACTATTGCTTTTACTTTAGATTAAAAATGCCAAAAAAGAACTTTCTAATCACTGCGTAAAGCCGTAATTGGATCGAGACTAGCGGCACTACGGGCAGGAATTACTCCAGCTAGTAAACCGACAACTATAGATAGACCAAAACCTGCGGCGATCGCCCAGATAGAGACCACAAAGGGAAAAGCGAAAATATTTGCAGCTCCATAGGCTAATAGGATTCCCATGACTACGCCAATACAACCGCCAATGGTAGAAACTACGACAGCTTCGGTTAAAAACTGGCTTAAAATTGCGCCTTTAGTTGCTCCTATAGCTTTACGCACCCCAATTTCCCTAGTTCTTTCTACCACCGAAACCAACATAATGTTAGCGATGCCAATTCCACCTACGACTAAAGATATACCTGCGATCGCTCCCACCATCACTGTAAACAAGCCCACAATACTATTTGAAGCGGCGATCGTATCGACTTGATTAATTATGCGAAAGTCATCAAACCTTGGTTCCGAGATATTGTGACGGATTCTTAGTAGGTTGGAAACTTGAAACTGTGCTGCTTCTAGCTCTTCAGTATCTGTGGCACTTATCCAAAAGCCATTAATTGACACTCCAGAAATTGCATTATTTCCCACAATTTGCGAAGACATATTAGTTAAAGGAATATACACTCGATCATCTTGATCTGTAGTTCCTACGGCTCCTTTAGATTCCATCACTCCCAAAACTTGGTATAGCCGATTTTGAATCCGAATATTCTGACCCAAAGGATTGATCGCAGTTGGGAATAAATCCGAACGCACCTTTGAACCTAAGACTACTACCGCCGCCGCCGTATCCATATCTGCTTGGTTGAAAAATCGACCTTCGGTAGGATAAATTGTTTTAACATCACTGTAGTAAATATCCGTACCAATTAAGGTTGAGGCAATATTTTGATCATCAAAAACCATTTGGATATTGCCCCGTTGGAGGAATGCAGTTACACCCTGCGCTGATGGTACCTGCGATCGCACGGCTTGAGCATCTTGCCATGTTAAAGCTGAAGATGAACCTGAACCCTGACTAACTCCCCTCGTTCGAGATGCGCCCGAAAGTACCAGTAAAACATTAGAACCTAATGCCTGAATTTGACGTTCCGTTGCTAACTGTACTCCTTGTCCCACCGAGGTTACAGCAATTACCGCCGCAATTCCAATCACCATTCCCAACATGGTTAAACCTGTACGTAGGCGATTACTCCACAGGGATTCTAAGGACATGATCAAAATTTCAATTAAAGATATAGAAGGAGTTTTAGGCATTACCAAACTTCCGTTAAATCAAGGATAAATCCGATCAGTATATTCTCACCATTAATTGCTATTGGATGTTCTAATATTTCTACTTCCTGATTTTGCCTGTAGACTTCAACTTGGCGATCGCTGCGATTAATTAACCATCCTAAGCTGGCACCATTGGTAATGTATTCCTGCATCTTCTCTCGAAGTGGTTCCAGCCTGTCTGACTTAGAACGTAATTCCACTACAAAGTCGGGACAGATCGGAGCAAAACCTGCTTGTTCAGTTGGGGCAAGGGCTTCCCATTTTTCCAGCTTAATCCAAGAGGCATCGGGCGATCGCTCGGCTCCATTGGGCAATCCAAAACCACTAGAAGAGTCAAACACTACCCCTAGCTTAGTTTTACGATTCCACAGCCACAGTTGCCCTGAAATATCTTGATTACTTTTGCCTGTATCGCTACCTGTTGGGGGCATAATTATTAATTCTCCTGTAGCGGTGCGTTCTAGTCTGAGGTCACGGTTAGCGATCGCAATTTCTTGGAACTGCTCGTGACTTACCTTAAAAGTTGGGGGAATGGTAATTGTAGTCATATAAAAAATACAAATTTAAGGTCTTCGTCTGCCACCACTTGGATCATTAGGGGCGGAAGGTAGTCCACTGGGGATATTTCGTCCTGGGCTATTGGGGCGCATACCTTCGGGGAAAGTAATCAGAACTTTATCGCCTTCTTTTAAACCAGATTTTATTTCAGTGCGATCGCCAACACTAGCTCCAATTTCAATGGGTACAAATTCAGGAGGATTGTCTTTTTCTTTACGCATAAATACTCCACTACCATTACCTTGACGAGCGATCGCCACTGTAGGCACAGTCAATACATTTTTAAGTTCTCCCGCTTGAAACTCCACATTCACATTCATTCCCGATCGCAGTAGCTGTTTCGGATCATCGGTAATTGCCACTTTGACCTCAAAACTAGTGACATTCTGGGTAACTGTAGTCTGGGGGGCGATCGCTTTAACTACGCCTAAAAACTTTTGATTCACATAGGCATCGGCTTGAATTATTACTTTTTGACCAAGAGCAATTTGGCTAATATTCCGTTCTGCCACATTTGCCACGACTTGATTATTGGCTGCCAAGGATAAAATGGAAGAAGCTGTAGCAGAGGACACAGAACTGCCAGAGGTTGTCGGTGTGACAAAAGCCCCGGGATCAGCATATTTTTTAATCACAGTGCCATCAAATGCCGCTCGAATAATTGTATCTTCCTGTTGAGCTTGAATAATTTGTAATGCTCCTTGGGCTGATGTTACTTGCGATCGCGCCTGTTCAATATCTTCAGGACGAGAACCGATTTTTTGGAGAGCTAAAATTTGCTCCTGTACATTCACCTGAGCTAGGGCATTATCTCTTGCGGTGCGGGAAGTTTCAAAATCTCGAAAGGAAATAGCGCCATTATTATACAAACCTTGATTTTGCTTAAAGTTTGACTCGGCTTGGCGAAGGCTGGCTTGGCTATTACTCAGGGCTGCTTGTGCTTGAATAATATCTTGGGGACGATTACCAGCGAGGAGCTTGTTCAGATTTGCCTCTGCCGATTCTAGTTGCCCCTGTGCCTGTTTTAACTGCCCTTGCAAATTGGAATTATCCATGTAGGCGAGGATTTGCCCTTCTTGCACGCGATCGCCTTCTTTGACAATTAATTCCTTGAGTCTGCCCGAAGTTTTGGGACTGGCATTAATTAATTTTTCAGGCTGCACCGTACCATTGGCGGTAACTGTAATAGTTAAGTTAGCCCTTTCTACCGCTACTGATCTACTCTTACGGCGACTTTCTTGTTTTGTGCCTGTACTCACCCAATAATAAATTCCACTCCCCAATAAGCCTATAACTACTAAACCTATCAAAACCTTGAGGATTAGCCATTTGCGCTTAGGAGCTTCGTCTGGTTGGTTATTTTGATCTAATAATTGATCGGTATTTTCAAATTCCTGACCTTGAAGGTTATCCGTTATTATCAAGTCATCTTTTAGGTGAGTGGATTCCGCCATAATATTTAACTAGATGTACAACTTGTCCCTAGATGAGCTTGCTAATAATTTTAGACTGCAATCCTAACTAAAGGGTCATGAATTTTGAGATTCAGGCTTAAATTGTAAGTAAGTTTAGACAAAAATTAATGTGGAATTTATGGTTCTTGAACAAACTTTTAGCAACATTGAAGGCATTAGTGCAGAGATTGTAAGGCGATCGCAGGAGTTAAAAAAAATCCTCCAAGCCGCCAGCTATGCCTACTATATTTTGGATGCCCCCACCCTTGAGGATGCCGTTTACGATCGCCTCTACCGAGAATTGCAGGATTTAGAACAACAATATCCCCAGCTAATTAGTACCGATAGCCCCACCCAACGCGTTGGAGAACGTCCTGCCACCCAATTCACCTCCGTTCAGCATAATATTCCTTTGTATAGTTTAGAAAATGCCTTTACAGATGGAGAGTTACAGACATGGGCAGAACGCTCCCAAAAAATATTAGAACACAGTAATTTTGATTATGTTTGTGAATTGAAAATTGATGGTTCAGCCTTGGCACTAACCTACGAGCAGGGAATTTTAACCAGAGGCGCAACCAGAGGAGATGGTAATAGCGGCGAAGATATTACCTCTAATGTCAGAACCATTCGCTCGATTCCTTTGCGCTTAAATTTAGAAAATCCGCCTGCTGTAATTGAAGTCCGAGGTGAAGCGTTTTTAGGCTTGCAAAGTTTTAACCAGATTAATGAAAGCCGATCGCTCTCTGGAGAAGCTTTATTTGCCAATCCCCGTAATGCTGCCGCAGGAACCCTTAGACAACTAGATGCCCGCAAAGTTAGCGATCGCAATTTAGATTTCTTTGCCTACACTTTGCATATTTCCGAAGAGTTATCAGAGATTAAATCGCAATGGGAATCCCTAGAGTTCTTACAAAAAATCGGTTTCAAAGTGAATCCCAATCGTGGCGTATATCAAGATTTAGCAGGAGTAAAAAGCTTTTCCGATCGCTGGGATCAAGAACGGCTGAAACTGCCCTACATGACCGATGGCGTAGTGATCAAAATCAATTCCTTTAATATCCAATCCCAGCTAGGCTTTACCCAAAAATTTCCCCGTTGGGCGATCGCTTGGAAATATCCAGCCACCGAAGTTCCCACAATTATTAAAGCCATTACCGTCCAAGTTGGTAGAACAGGAGCCTTAACCCCAGTGGCAGAACTAGAACCAGTTTTACTAGCAGGAACTACTGTATCCAGAGCCACCTTACACAATAGCGATCGCTTGCAAACCTTAAATCTTCATCTTGGCGATACTGTCATTGTCCGCAAAGCAGGGGAGATTATTCCTGAAGTTGTGCGAGTTTTAGAGGAGTTGCGTCCCGTCGATGCTCAAAAGTTTACAATGCCGATTACCTGTCCCGAATGCCATCAGCCCGTAGTCAAACCTGAAACCGAAGCCGTTACCCGTTGTGTAAATTCTAGTTGTCCCGCCATTGTCAGAGGAGCGATCGAGCATTGGGTGAGTCGAGATGCTATGGATATTCAGGGGATTGGAGAGAAATTAATTACGCAATTAGTAGAACAGAATTTAGTAAATGCGATCGCCGATCTGTATGAATTAACCCTAGATCAATTACTCACCCTAGAACGCACAGGTAAAAAGTCGGCAGAAAAAGTTCTAGAAGCGATTAATTCATCTAAAACCAAACCTTGGTCACGGGTGTTGTACGGCTTAGGAATTCGGCATATCGGCAGTGTCAATGCTCAACTATTAGCAGATCATTTTCCGACCGTGGAATTATTGGGAAAGGCGAATCAAGAGGCGATCGCGCAAATCTATGGCATTGGTACAGAAATCGCCCAAGCTGGATCTCAATGGTTCTCTTTACCCAGCAATCAAAATTTAATTATCCGTTTACAAAATGCAGGCTTGCAATTCACAGGAACCACCACCAAACCACCTATAAGTTCGGCTTTAATTGGTAAAACTTTTGTGATTACAGGCACTCTCCCCAACCTGAAACGAGATGAAGTAAAACGCTTAGTTCAATCCGTAGGAGGGAAAGTTAGCGAATCTGTGAGCAAAAAAACTGATTTTGTAATTGTGGGTGCTGAAGCAGGTTCTAAATTAGAAAAAGCTACTTCTTTGGGCGTTAAGTGTCTTGATGAAACTGAATTTCTAGAGCTATTAGGAAATATCGAACTTTAGAAATTTAATTTTTATTCAGCGATCGCTAATTTTCTTTGCTAAGTAATGCGATGTCTAACTAAGATTTAATTTAGCGCGGGAGGCAACAAAATCTTGCAGCAGGGAATCAGACATTTTTAATTTCAGTAGCTTAGGTTTACTTTGAGGCTTCCAATATCTTTAGGCTTGAGTATATTAATACCTTGCCAACCTGCAACCCCAAGTACCTAGATATTCTTCATAGGAACAAATATAAGCGATCGCCTCTAAATTCCCACACAATATTCCCACACAATATTGCAACAGAATATAGATTCAGAATCTTAATCCTATGATTACTTATTCTTAATTTTGACAGCGCATATTTATTTATATATAGAGATGGATTGGTTGAGGGTAGATTTGGCATTTTTACTTTTTCTCATACCCCACAATCTTCCCCACCTTAAAGCCATGGCAATGTCGTAATTTCAGGAAGAATTAAACTATATGTCTAATGTGAGTCGTAGAAAACTATTGATGTTTTTTGGAGTTGGGGCTGGATCAGCAGTATTAGGTCCTTTAGTCAGTGAAAATCTGCTTGGAAATAGTTTCAGTTTAGCAGGGCCTCAAGTTACCCCCCTGGGAATCACACCTATTCAATTGCCAAGCCCTCTACCTATTTATAAAACCCTGCCTAGCTTTTTACCCACGGGTATAGGAACTGCAAATAATATTAATCCAACTTCTACCCCTCAACTTAGCACCTATACGGTAGTTGATGATGTGGTCGTCCCCCCTGAATATGAACGGTATGTAATTATTAGCTGGGGCGATCGCGTATTTCCCAATCCTAACGAATACTTTGGCTATAACAATGACTACACCGCCTTTACCCCCATTGTCAGTGGCAACTTAAACGATGGCTACTTATTCGTAAATCATGAATATATTAGCTTTCCTTTCTCGCCCCTAGCTCCAGGGACTCCCACGGATGTAGTTAGTACTCCTGCAACTTTTGCTCCAGTCATTGGTACTGCTTTACCAACCACCCCTCGCTCGCCTAATAGAAATGATGAAAGTCGCCGTTTACTAGATGGGGAATTTCTCTATAACCTAGGAGTTTCCTTTGTGCGGATCAGTCGTTCACCAAATGGACGCTTTAATGTAGTCAAATCTGATCCTCTGAATAGGCGCATCCATGGATTATCAGGACTAGGAGTTAATAGCACTAGAACCGATGGTTATCAAAATGTCACAGCTTGGGGCAATACTTCCTATCAAGTGGGTGATCAGAACTATTTAATCGCCACAGGATCTGCCGCTTCAGATGTATTTCCCCTAAGCTCAGATGGTCTGGGCAATAAAATAATTGGCACTGCTTACAATTGCTCTGGGGGACAAACTCCTTGGGGAACGGTTTTGTCTTGTGAAGAAAACTTCCAAGGCAGTACAAGCGATTTTCTAGGGGTAACTGAATCCGTTAAGCCCAATGGCACTCAGACTGGATATATTACTGTCAGTGAAACCAATTCTGGAACAATTGGTGAAACCTTTGGGCTAGTTGGAGAAAAATATGGATGGGTTGTGGAATTTGATCCCCAAAATCCTAGCTTCCGTCCGAGAAAACATACAAATTTAGGTAGATTTCGTCACGAAAATGTCGCTCTCCGTGCCGAGGTTGGTAAACAACTAGTTGCTTATATGGGCGACGATCGCCGTGGTGGGCATACTTGGAAATATGTCAGTAAAGAAGTGATTAAATCCATAACCGAGCCGAATAATACGAACCTACTAGCTGATGGTAAATTGTATGCCGCTAAATTTGAACCCAATGGCATAGGTACTTGGATCGAGCTAAATTTATCAACTCCTACCAACCCAATTTCCCCAACGGTTCTATCATCAGAGGAGTTTAAGGCGTTAGGTTCTGCCCAAAGTGATGGTCTATTGGCTTTACCTCGCCGTAATGCGATCGCTGGAGAAACTAAAGATGGCGGTACATTTCGTTTAACTCTTAAAAATGAAGCCGAGCATATTCGTGCCTATCAAAATAAAACCCTAGCTGACTTTTACCCTAGCCAAGGTGCAATTTTAGTAGATGCCTTCTTAGCAGCTAACCTAGTGGGGGCAACTCCTACTGCTCGTCCCGAAGATTTGGAAGTTAACCCGCGTAACTCTAGTGAGATCTTTATTGCCTATACCGATGGTGCGCCAGGTGGGGATGGTTATCCAGATTCTCGGATTTTCCAAGTAGCTAAGTATAACGAGGCAGTAAATGCAGCTCAGCAATCGGGTGGATTATATAAAATTACGGAAAGCGATCGCTCAGATACTAAATTTACTTGGCAAAAACTAAACCAAGGTGGAGAGTTTGGCGCAGGAGGTTCAGGCTTTGCGGCGGTGGATAATCTTGCCTTTGATCCTTTGGGAAATATCTGGGGCGTAACGGACATGTCAACGGGTACCCATAATGGGTTTAATGTTGGGGGCAATGGTACCCAAACTAAGATCAATCACAGGGCTACGGGCAATGTTTCCAGCTTTACAGGGGTATTTGGCAATAATTGGCTCTTCTATATTCCTACAAGTGGAGATCTCGCAGGACAGGTTATGCCTTTTGCCTATGGTCCTAATCGTTCTGAAATGACTGGACCCACTTTTGTCGGTAATACTCTAATCTTATCGGTGCAACACCCAGGTGAAGCTTGCCCTATTGATGACGGCACTTTCCTAGAACGGGACATAGAAATGTTGGGACTGGATGGGACTTTATTCACCCAAAAACGTAAAGTTGCCCGTGGTAGTATATTTCCTGCGAATATTCCAACATCTTTCGGTGGAAAATCCGATGGTCAGCCCCGCCCTGCTATCATTGGGATTCGACGTTTATCTGGCAACCGTTTTATTTAATATAGCTGTATTTATGAGTCTTCAACTTAATGACATTGCTCCAGATTTCAGTTTGTCAGATCACGCAGGTAATCTAGTCCACCTTGCCGATCTCAAGGGCAAAACCGTAGTTTTATATTTTTATCCCCGTGATAATACGCCAGGATGTACAAAAGAAGCCTGTGGATTTCGCGATCGCTATGCCGAATTCCAAGCCCTTGATGTCGTAATTCTAGGTATTAGTGTTGATGATGCTAAGGCTCACGGCAAGTTTATTAAAAAGTATGATTTACCTTTTCCGTTGCTAATAGATCCAGAAAATCAAGTGGCGATCGCCTACGAAAGCTATGGATTAAAAAAGTTTATGGGCAAAGAATATATGGGAATAATCCGCAATACTTTCTTGATAGATACAGAAGGCAAAATCCTAAAAATTTATCTAAATGTTAAGCCTGAACCCCATCCTGAGCAAGTGCTAAAAGATTTATTACCGATCTAGCCTATCCATACTTGAGCTTAAATCCCAAAATCATCAGGTTCAGAAATAAGGTGATGACATTAGCAATAATGATCGGATTAGCATTTAGTGAACTACTCCTATGCTGATCTTTTAGATACAGTGTAGGCATCTTCAGTCTTTCTCAAGATATGAAGAATTTCCTTCGTGGTACTGTTATCCATAGTTCCTACTACAGAAATATTCCCACTACGGCGTTTTAT
>CASBQR010000230.1 GCA_949127865.1 Synechococcales cyanobacterium PMM_0082 | reverse complement strand
AGTTAGGATTGAGACGGCTTGCTTCATCGTAGTCGGCGATCGCTCCCTGTGTATCTCCTAAGTTAGACTTCGCAAGACCGCGATTATTGTAAGCAGTAGCATCGTTAGGATTGAGTCGGATTGCTTCATCGTAGTCGGCGATCGCCCCTTGATAATTTCCTAATTTATAATTTGCAATACCGCGATTATTGTATGCATCAGCATAGTTAGGATTGAGGCGGATTGCTTCATCGTAGTCAGCGATCGCTCCCTGTTTATCTGCTAAGTTAGACTTCGCAACACCGCGATTGTAGTATGTAGCAGCATCGTTAGGATTGATGCGGATTGCTTCATCGTAGTCGGCGATCGCTCCCTGTTTATTTCCTAATTCATACTTGGCAACACCGCGATTGAAGTATGCATCAGCATAGTTAGGATTGAGGCGGATTGCTTCATCGTAGTCGGCGATCGCTCCCTGTTTATCTCCTAAGTAATACTTGGCAAGACCGCTATTGTAGTACGCAATAGCATCGTTAGGATTGAGGCGGATTGCTTCGTTGTAGTCGGCGATCGCTCCCTGTTTATCTCCTGAGTAATACTTTGCAACACCGCGATTATTGTATGCCTCAACAGAGTTAGGATTGAGGCGGATTGCTTCATCGTAGTCAGCGATCGCTCCCTGTGTATCTCCTAAGTTAGACTTCGCAAGACCGCGATTATTGTAAGCAATAGCATAGTTAGGATTGAGTCGTATAGCTTCATCGTAGTCGGCGATCGCTCCCTGCTTATCTCCTAATTCATGCTTCGTAACACCGCGATTATTGTATGCCTCGACAGAGTTAGGATTGAGTCGGATTGCTTCATCGTAGTCGGCGATCTCCCCTTGATAGTCTCCTAATTCAGCCTTTGCAACACCGCGATTATTGTATGCCTCAACAGAGTTAGGATTGAGGCGGATTGCTTCGTTGTAGTCGGCGATCGCTCCTTGATAGTCTCCTAATTCAGCCTTTGCCATACCCCGATTGATGTATGCAATAGCATGGTTAGGATTGAGTCGAATAGCTTCGTTGTAGTCCGCGATCTCTCCTTCATTATTTCCTAAGTCAGGCTGCACAATTCTGCTATGGGCGACTAGAAACTGAAATCTAATATTAGTGCGAGGAATTAGTCCATTTTTACTTGTTAGTAACTTTGTTATTATGATTGGTGGAATGGGCAAAGTAGACCTAATCCCTAAATTTTCTTCTTCATTCAGTATTTCAAAATCATTTCTCCTTTCGAGCCCTTCTCTTATTTTTCCAAAAATAGTACGATTCTGGGCGTAGAGAAAATCGGTAATAATAACCGTACTTCCTAAAGGAGCAATATCAAATAGAAAGTTGATATTATCTTGAACGGCTGGAGTATCATAAAGTTCATTTAAACAATTTTGAAATATAAACAAATTGCAAACTTCAAGGCTAGATCTAACTTCTTGAAAAGATTTCGGTTTACATAAATCTAATGTGTTGCTGTTTAGATGTACTTGCCCTTGCCAAAGTTGCGGAATAACATAGTTGCTTGTAATCTTCCTGCTTAAAGCCCACGTATCGGAAGCAATGTCATAAATATTTGCGACTAATTTATTGGTTTCTGCAAAATGCTCGGACAATAACTGCACTAAACCAACAACCTCTGGGCAAGGTCCAGCTCCAAAAAAGCAAGCTTTAACTTCTTGGGGAAATCTTAGGTCTGCAACAATTCGTCTAAGAATGTTAAGGGTCATTTCTACATATTGAGGATAATATGCGATTAAATAAGCAGCCTGAGTAGTTGCTTTAGAATAATCGACCACTACAAGATTAGTACGATAAGAGTTGCGTAGCCCGATTACGTCAGGTTTTAGAGATGTTAAATAATCCTCAAAAGTGCCTTGTGCTGTTGCATTGTAAAATTCTTCCGAATCTCTTAACCCATCCAAAATCAATTGATACAGTTCTTCCATCAATATTCTCTAACTCAGATAAATTAAATTACTAGATTATTCTAAAAGTCAGATTAATTCTAGGACTTACTTCTTTTGTAGTCTTAGCAATTTGATGTCGCCAATAATGCTGGGTTTTGCCTCGCATTAATAAAAAACTACCATGAGGTAATTCAATCTCGACTTTGCGTTCCTTAATTTGCTTGTGTTTAAATGAAAAACGCCGAGTAGATCCAAAACTAACAGAACCAATGATGGGATTTTGCCCTAATTCTGGTTCATCATCGCTGTGCCAAGCAACACCATCTTTACCACTACGATAAAGATTTAAAAGGACGCTATTAAATTTAACTTCTGCAATCTTTTCAATTCTTGCTTTGATGTCCGACAAGGTATGAGTCCAAGGGGTAGGATGTTGTTCTATACCCGAATAAGTATAGGCTTTGCCCTCATCACCATACCATGCTGTAAGTCTTGGTAAAGGGGTGCTCTTACCAAAAATCTTTATAGTCTCTTGTTTCCACTCAGTTCCTGTGTAAAGTTCTTCAAAGAGCTTATCACTCTCATCAATGCTGAAGAAGCTTTGATAGAAAATAACTTCGCCATCAATTGACACAACAGTTTTTGCCTGTGGGGATCTATTCTCTGTATTCCTTGTGTCAGGCTGCTGACTCCAAAGCTCAATCTGCTCGTACATTGCTTTTTCCTATCGCACCTTGATAATCTTTATTGTAGTACTTCGCAATACCACTCCTAATGAAAGCCTCTGAGGTGTCGATACTTTTGCACAACGATTGACCTGTAGCATTTCGTATGCAGCCCTACAACTCGTGTTAACCATTCAAATTTAATATAAAATTCTTGTTTTTTTATTGGATTTTGTGGGTTAGGTAATTTCGCTTTAGAAATATCCTTAATACTCCTTACATTAACCGCCTAGTTATCTAATCAAATCTAGAATATCCTCATACGAGATTTGGGATAACAGGGCTGCTCTCCACGAAAGGTTTTACCCCATCATAAGTAATGGGTAACTTTTTTGCCAGAAACCACCTTATTTAGGGAGTATGTCAAATAGCTTGGCTGCTCCTCCCATCAGGGCAATAATCACCGATACCAAAATCCCCCGATTAATAAATTCTTGGTTATCTAAACGTTTATCAATACCGCTCACTTTTTCACTTAGGGTTTTAATTTCACCTATAAATTTTTCATCTAAAGCTCTAATTTCCCCTGAAAGTTTCTGATCTAGAGCTTTGATCTCACCCGTAAGCTTTTCATCTAAAGCCTTAATTTCCCCTGAAAGTTTCTCATCTAAAGCTCTAATCTCGCCTGAAAGTCTTTCCTGTCCGATTTCTAGTTTGGTTAGACGATCCTCGATCTTGTCAAACCGAGAATCCATTTTTTCTAGTTTTTGATTGACTTCAGCAAATTGTCTATCAATCTTCTGATTAACTTCAGCAAATTGCCTATCGATCTTTTGCTCAAAGCGAGATAGAAATTCCTCAAGGCTGTAGGTGAGGGTTGTGGGAGTTGTAGTCATAAATTTAGGCTATCTATTCACTTAACAATACCACTAACTTTTTCATATTTCCGCTCCCGCAAAGATGTAATGCTCTTGATTTGGTGTAGTGATTTCCCCCTTATTCGCTAAACTAAACCTAGGGTTGTGGTGATTAAAATTAGCTGAAGTTAAATATTTATGAATGAGCGATCGCCTAAATTCTAACGGAACCACCAAAAACACGAAAATAAATCGCAAAGTTTTTTGACAATTAGTGATAAAGCTTAAATTCTCGCCACATCTGAGTTTTAGGCTGTAACTATACGATATAACCCTAAAAAAAATAAGCCAAAAACTGAAATAGTTAGGCTTAAAGCTATACAGGTAGTTATCTAAGTGTTAAGCGGTTTTTTGCTTAAACAACAATAGGACTTAATATTCCTAACTTTAGCCTTCTATTTTTCTAATTAAATCTTGGATGTTTCCACACATAGCTTTATCAACCTGCTGCTGACAGAGTTTTGCTACCTCTCGGAGATCTCTTAAACTACCCTTATTATCTCCTGAGCTCAACTTTATTATAGCTCGCATTTTGTATGCCTTAGTCTCTTTAGGATTGATACGAATGGCTTTAGTATAGTCAGAGATCGCACCTTTGTAATCCCCTGAGTCAAACTTCGCATCAGCTCGAAAGGTGTATATACTAGTATATTTAGGATTGATACGTATGACTTTGGTATAGTCGGCGATCGCACCTTGGTAATCTTTATTGTTATACTTCGTAAGTCCACTCTTATAAAAAGCCTCTGCATTATTAGCATCCGAAGCGATTAAACCAGAAGAATTTAGAGGCGTGGAATACGAAGGCTGGACACTTCGATATGAGGATATAGAACCAGACACAATGGCAACCGCCAAAAGCCTTAAGACATACCGATTGACTTGTAGCATTGTGTATGCAGCCTCATAACTTCCGTTAACCATTCCAGTTTAATATAAAATTCTTGTTTTCTGTTGGATTTTGAGGGTTAGGTAATTAAGCTTTAGAAATTTCCTTAATACTCCTTACATTAACCGATTGGTTATCTAATCAAACCTAGAATATCCTCAATCGAGATTTAGTATAACTGGGTAAAATCCTGCGCTCCATCATAAGTTAGGTAAATTAATCTATAAAAAATCACCTAAGTTGGCAATATTAAGTTAGCGATCGCTAAAATTAATCAAGGAACGCAAAAATTAAAGCTATGGCGATTATTTCTTCTAGTCAAAACAATTCATCTAATCCTGAAAAAATTAAACCAGAGCCTAAAGCTAAACCCCAGAAAGAAATTACCTCTAAATCAAGCCCAGATAAGTCTCTCCTAACTGCCGAAGCCACGACAGAAGAGAAAATTAGTGAAACAGAAGTAAAGCCCGAACAAAGTATTCGCCCTCAAAATCTGTCCGACTATATTGGACAAAAAGCCTTAAAAGAATTATTAAACATTGCGATCGCTGCCGCCAAATCTCGTAATTCACCCTTAGATCATCTTTTATTCTATGGTTCCGCAGGCTTAGGCAAAACTTCCCTCGCTTTAATCGTAGCGACAGAAATGGGAGTCCAGTGTAAAATCACCTCAGCCCCCGCCCTAGAACGTCCCCGTGATGTCGCTGGTTTATTGGTATCTCTGCAAGCTGGGGATATTTTATTTATAGATGAAATTCACCGACTGCCCAAAGTTACCGAAGAAATTCTCTATTCGGCAATGGAAGACTACAGATTAGATGTCACCATTGGCAAAGGAACTTCAGCCCGCATTCGTAGTGTCAGCTTAAATAAATTTACCCTCATTGGTGCTACCACTAGAATTGGCGCATTATCTTCACCGTTGCGCGATCGCTTTGGGTTTATCCAACATTTACGCTTTTACGAAGTCGATGAACTGACAGAAATTGTCACCCGTTCTGCCAAAGTGCTTGATACAGTTATTGATGCTGAGGGTGCTGCCGAAATTGCCCGCCGTGCTAGGGGTACGCCCAGAATTGCCAATAGATTATTAAAACGAGTGCGAGATTATACCCAAGTTAAAGCAAATGGCGAAATTACAGGAGCGATCGCCACCGCCGCCCTAGAACTATTTAGTGTCGATCCTCGCGGACTAGATTGGATCGATCGCAAGTTATTAACTATGATGATTGAAAACTTTAACGGTGGACCCGTAGGCTTAGAAACCATGGCAGCCTCCACAGGCGAAGACACCCAAACCATTGAAGAAGTCTATGAACCCTATCTGTTGCAAATTGGCTATCTAAATCGAACCTCCAGAGGCAGAATTGTCACCCCCGCCGCCTATCGACATTTAGGTTTTTCAGCCCAAACCGAACTTTTGAGTCCCTAGCAACTAGAAAAATGTAAGTAACATTAACTTAGAGTAATCTCGAAAAACCTATGCAAGTTAAATTCAAGCAATTAGTTGTAGAACCTGGGCATCCATTCAAAATGGAAAATGTCAGTTGGGAAATGTACGAAGGCATATTAAAAGAATTAGATCAAGAATTAGGACATGAGCGCAAAACTAGAGTTAACTATGGCAAAGGCATATTAGAAATTATGGCTCCGCTCCCTGAACATGAGATTGATAAGGTCATTATTAGCGATCTAGTCAAAGTCATCCTCGAAGAATTAGATATTGAATTTATTAGTCTCGGTTCCACCACATTTAAAAATCAAGAGATGCTGGTGGCTGTGGAAGCCGATGATTGTTTTTATATAAAAAATGAAGCTTTAATGCGTGGCAAGAACAGAATTAATTTAATGTTTGATCCTCCTCCTGAACTAGCGATCGAAATCGACATCATCGCCCGCACTAGATTAAATAATTATGAGACTTTAGGAGTTTTGGAACTTTGGCGATTTGATGGAAAAAAGCTGCAAATCAATATTCTCCAAAATGGGCAGTACCTAGAATCTAAAATCAGCCCCAGTTTGAATGGCTTAGAATTAACTGAAATAATTCCTGAGTACTTAGAGATGAGTAGACTTATAGGCAGAAATGCCGCAATTAAAAAATTTAGAGCTTGGCTCAGAAAAGCTTAATATTTCTAGACATTTGAACCCGTGACCTCAAGGCTTGTAAACTTAAATAATTCACCTGAAAAAATATTTAAGAACATGGATAACACAATCAGCCTAGAAATCATTGAGGTTGTAGAACAAGCAGCGATCGCCTCAGCCCGTTGGATGGGAAAAGGTGAAAAAAATATTGCAGACGAAGTAGCAGTAGAGGCAATGCGGGAACGTATGAACAAAATTCATATGCGCGGCAGGATTGTGATTGGTGAAGGCGAGCGTGATGATGCCCCTATGCTATATATCGGTGAAGAAGTTGGGATTTGTACTCAGCCCAATGCTTCAGATTTTTGTACTCTTGATGAACTGCAAGAAATTGATATTGCGGTTGACCCTTGCGAAGGTACCAACCTCGTAGCCTATGGACAAAATGGCTCTATGGCTGTGTTAGCAATTTCCGAAAAAGGTGGCTTATTTGCCGCTCCTGACTTTTATATGAACAAATTGGCTGCCCCTGCTGTAGCGGCTGGTCATGTTGATATCCGTAAATCTCCTACAGAAAACCTGAAAATCCTCTCTGATTGTATGGATCGAGCAGTGGAAGAATTAGTAGTTGTGGTTATGGATCGTCCTCGTCATAAAGACTTAATTGCTGAAATTCGTGCCGCTGGTGCCAGAGTTAGACTAATCAGTGATGGTGATGTCTCCGCAGCTATTTCCTGTGCGTTCCAAGGGACAAATATTCATGCCCTTATGGGGATTGGCGCAGCTCCAGAAGGTGTAATTTCCGCAGCAGCTTTGCGTTGTTTGGGTGGACATTTCCAAGGGCAGTTAATTTATGATCCAGCGATCGTTCAAACAGGATTAATTGGCGAAAGCAAAGAAAGCAACATTGCTCGTCTTAAATCTATGGGCATTGAAGATCCAGATAAAGTTTACAACGCTAACGAACTAGCCTCTGGCAAGAATGTATTATTTGCAGCCTGTGGCATTACCACTGGAACTTTAATGGAAGGTGTCCGTTTCTTTGGTGGTGGCTATCGCACTGAGTCTTTAGTTATTTCTAGTCAATCTAAAACCGTCAGATTTGTAGATACCATTCACATTGGTGATAGTCCTCGTACTTTAAGCTTAAATTAATTTCGAGGTTTACCGAATAATAGGGCTGTATATATTACGCCCTATTCAAATTTAAACATCTGTAAAATTTTACGAGCAGTTGTAGTAGGCTTTCTCTTGATCAAGTAGGATTGCTGTATATAAAAACTATTAATTAATAAAAACCTTATGAATATTGCTGTTGTGGGCTTAAGTCACAAAACGGCGACTGTGGAAGTACGGGAGAAATTGAGTATTCCTGAAGCTAGAGTTGAATCAGCGATCGCTCAGTTAAATAGCTTGCCCAGCATAGAAGAATGCGCTATCCTCAGTACTTGTAATCGCCTAGAGTTATACATAGTTACTAGGGGTTCCGAGAGTGGGATTAGAGAAATTACTCAGTTTTTATCAGAATTTAGCCAGTTACCTTTACAATTTCTCCGCCGACACCTATTTATTTTGCTGCGCCAAGATGCCGTAATGCACTTACTTAGAGTGGCAGCAGGTTTAGATAGTTTGGTGTTAGGGGAAGGGCAAATCCTTGCACAGGTTAAACATACCCACCGTTTGGCACAACAACATGGCGGATCGGGACGCATTCTTAACCAATTATTTAAGCAGGCTCTATCCGCAGGCAAAGATGTCCGGACCAAAACTGACATTGGCACTGGGGCTGTTTCCATTAGCTCTGCTGCTGTTGAACTAGCACAAATGAAGCTGAAAACCCTATCTAATCAAAGGGTAACAATCTTAGGCGCAGGTAAAATGTCTCGGTTGTTAGTCAAGCATTTAATTTCTAAGGGTGCGACCAAAATTAGCATTGTCAACCGTTCCGCAGATCGGGCGCAGGAGTTAATCAATGAGTTTAAGACCGATGGCGTAGATTTTCAGATTCACGGGATGGAAGATCTCTGCTCTTGCGTAGAAATCTCAGATTTAGTTTTTACAAGTACCGCCTCCACCGAAGTTTTACTATCTCGTAAGGATCTAGAACCATTTATCGCCAATCACCCAAGCTTGATGTTAGTGGATATTGCCGTACCTAGAAATATCAATGCCGATGTGAATGATTTACCTAATGTCAAAGCTTTTAATGTGGATGATTTACAGGCTGTAGTGGCAGGGAATCAAGAAAGTCGTCGTCAAATGGCTTTACAGGCAGAGATATTACTCGAAGCCAGCTTCTTGGATTTTGATGCGTGGTGGCGATCGCTGGATACGGTACCAACTATTAATAAACTCCGCCAAAAAATGGAAGTGATTCGTGAACAAGAATTAGAAAAAGCTTTATCACGACTGGGCACTGAATTTGCGGAAAAACACCAAGATGTCATTGAAAATTTAACCAGAGGTATAATCAACAAAATTCTCCATGATCCCATGGTGCAGCTTCGGGCACAGCAAGATATAGAAGCACGCAAACGGGCAATGCAAACTCTACAGATGTTATTTGATCTAGAGTCGGGGAATAAGCAAACTACTTAGAGCGATCGGCGAGGTTTCCTGAAATTGAAAAATCGGCTTAATAACAAATCCCCAAGGTTATGGAATTTAAAATAGCCACTTCTGAGGAAATACTCGCTAAGCTTCCAGACTGGGATCGGCAAATTAAGGCTCTGGATCAATCTAAATTAACTAATGAGCAACTAGATCAGGTCTTGGATGCAGAATGGATGATCATGGAAATCCCAAATCAACCTTGTGAGAAACTTAGAGGTGTAATCTTGGACGGAAATGTAGAATCCGTTGCCAGCATTTCTATTGATAATGATGCTATATACCTAGAATTTATAGTTACTTCCCCTAAAAACTTGAATTTACTTGACAATCCCGAAAGAATTGACGGCGCAAGTAGCGAACTAATTATACAAATTGTCCGAGAAAGCATACGTTTGGGTTTTGAAGGTAGAATATATGCTAATTGTTTAGAAAGTTCTCAGGGGTTTTACGATAAGTGAGGATTTACTGGTAGAGGTAAAATTAAACTAACTTCTAAGTCGGCTAAAGAATTACTTAAAAAAAGGGGATAGGGATATGAGAAACCAAGCATATTTTGAAGAATTAAATCGGTTAGAAAGTGAAGCTGGCTGTATCTTGGCTTTATCTTTTGAAAAGCAAGAGGAGTTAAAGAAATATAAAGAAAAGAGAATGGCTGAGATCAGGAAATTGCGCCGTCAAAAAGAGCAACTGGTTACGATAAAATCTTAATGGCAAGATTGAATGGCATTATCTCTTCAAGACCTTGGTGAGCAGGGATTATTAAAACTCCTTAAGCCTTTTTGTAGCGATCGCGTGGGGGATGATGGAGCCGTAATGGGTAGTCTACCTATGGGTTATGAATTAGTTGTGACTACGGATATTTTAATTGATGGCGTGCATTTTAGTCCTCAAACTACCAGTCCAGAGGATGCAGGGTGGAGAGCGGCGGCAGCAAATTTATCCGATCTAGCGGCAATGGGAGCAAGTCCTTGGGGCGTAACCTTGGCTTTGGGTTTACCAAGAGATACTGAACTGGATTGGATTTTAGGAGTGTACCGAGGCTTCACCGCTTGCTTAAAGAAATATGGTACAGAATTAGTCGGCGGAGATACCGTGCGATCGCCCATTAAAACCATTGCTGTTACTGCCTTTGGACAAGTCCCTTCCGACCAAATTATCTACCGTCATACTGCCCAAGTTGGGGATTTGATTGTGATTACGGGTGAGCATGGACTATCCAAAGCGGGACTGGAAATTTTATTGCATCCTGATTTAGCCCAAGATTTATCTATACCTGCGATCGCCAAATTACATCTAGCACACCAAAGACCCACACCCCGTTTAGATGCTCTGCCTTTACCCTATCGAGTCAGTGGTATGGATAGTAGTGATGGATTAGGGGATGCGATCGCGCAAATTTGTGATGCTAGCGGAGTTAGTGCCAAATTAGATTTAGGGAAAACCGTAATCGCTGAAGAGATTCAATCTGTGGCTAATCGGGCGGGAGTACAGGCGATCGATTGGGTAATGTATGGCGGTGAAGATTTTGAGTTGGTTTTATGTTTAGAGCCAAACCATGCCCATCAGTTCCTAAATAAGTTACCTAAATCACGAGTT
This sequence comes from Synechococcales cyanobacterium PMM_0082, assembly GCA_949127865.1. Lineage (GTDB taxonomy): Bacteria > Cyanobacteriota > Cyanobacteriia > Pseudanabaenales > Pseudanabaenaceae > PCC-7502. The sequence goes on along the minus strand of CASBQR010000230.1, from coordinate 16,401 downwards.
ATTGGCGAAATCATCCCTAAAAACCCAGATCGCAATTTTAATATGGCTAGGACATTCCAGCATTTTTGTCCAAATTAGAGAATAGTAAGCTAACGGAACAGATCTAGTACGTCCATTAGATGAATCAGTAGACAGAGCATCATCTGTGACGGTTATTCTCTGCATCTTGGTTACTGCTCAATCGTTAAAGGTATTCTTCAACAAGTTTTTAAATTGGCATAGGACTGTCGAAATATAGACTCATTGACATATCCAATTAAATCCTCCACTTCCGAGGGAATTAGTTCATAATCAGGCAAACTGTTGGCTGACGGCATCTGGATTTGAATATTATCTAGATTTTGGGTTATTTGCCAATCATAAATCTGTAAAGCTGCCAATCCTAATTGCAGAATAGGCATATTAATTCCAAGCTTTTGTTGTAAATCAGAATAGGAAATAGCCTGATTTGTCCGACTCAGATATTTAGCTATGCCAACAAGATTTTGCCATACTTCTTCTCCCCGCAGGTTGGGATTGATAACTTCCGCCGCTTCATGATGATTCTGAAAATAATTTATTTCTATATCTTGCGAAGTTTCTATGGTTGTCGAATCTTTAACATCAGTAATCCGAACTTCATAGCTCTCTTTATAGGAGTTATCCACTAGTTCTAAAACCACATCACACAGGCGATCGGGAATTTTATCAATGGACTGATCCCACCAATGTCCTTCTATGCTTCCAGTTTGATCGACCAGCGTAAATTCAGATTTAAGGAATTGCAACTTTTGTCCTTTTCGGCTTTTGATATTGGCATTTCTTTTATGAGTAAAATGACAATCTTTAACTAACAATTTAGGGGCTGGATTTCCCATGCCGTAGGGTTCAAGCAGCTTTAGTTCTCTAAATAGTGACTGTCCTAAATCAGATATGGGTAAAACCAAATCCACATTCAGAACCTTGGGGGTAATACTACCGTACTGCTGCCAAAATCTTTGAATTAGTGACTCCTTAAATAACTCTAGATTCTTTAGGGGTAAGCTCAGACCTGCGGCAAAGGGATGTCCGCCAAAACTAGACAAAATATGTTCTTGCCCCTTAATCAGACTATATAAATCTACGCCTTGGGGCGATCTAGCACTCCCTCTAGCCATATCTCCGTCTATATTTAACAGAATTACAGGGCGATTATATTCTTGAGCTATTTGCCCTGATACTACTCCTAATATGCCTGCGTGCCACGCTTCATCTTCTAAAATTAGAATTGGCGAAGTCGAAAGATCAATGGTGGTAATCCGATCTTTGACTTGGGTATGAATCTTCTTTTGGAGAGCTTTCCTTTGATTATTAGCTTCTTCAGCAAGGTTAACCAACTCTTGGCACCGATCGGGATCTTGGCTAGTCAACATTTCCACGCATTTATAGACATCACCCCAAATGCGACTGATGGAATTGATGCGAGGGGCAATCCCAAAACTGATATCCGTAGGGCGATCGCCTGATTTTTTACAAGCATCTAATAAAAACTGCACTCCTAATCGCTTTTTCTTTTTTAGTTGGGCAATTCCGACTTGTGCTAAATACCGACAATCACCTTTTAACTGCACAAGATCGGCAACTAATCCGATCGCTACTAAATCCAATAAATTTTCTAACGGTTCAGAGGGAATCGTGGGCATTGATTCATACAGCGCCTCTATTAGTTTATAGGCAACCGCTACGCCCGAAAGATGATACAAAGGATGATCGGTGACTAAATTCCGAGGATTGATGATAGCGGTAACAGGTGGTCGATGATCGGGCAGGGTGTGATGATCGGTAATAATAATATCAACGGCTTGCGATCGCAGGTAATCAATCTCTTTTAGACTTGTACTGCCTGTGTCACAGGTGATAATTAACTGACAGTCTTTAAGGGTTTCAATTCCTGCTATGGATAAACCGTGGGATTCGGTTAGGCGGTTGGGAATGTAATAGACTAAATATTCATGCTGGGAAAAAAATTGCCCTAATCCCTCCCATAAAACAGAAGTTGCAGTAATGCCATCAGCATCGAAATCTCCCCAAATTGCCACTTTCTCTCCTTGGGCGCGGGCTTCCATAATTCTCCTAACTGCCCATACCATCTCTTCGCCAAATGCAAAGGCACTAGTTGGTATATAGGTCTGAGGATCAAGAAATGCTTCGACCTCTGATTCGGTTTGTAGTCCCCGTTGCGATAAAAGTTGAGCGGCATGAATCCCAACTTTAGCGATGAGCCAAGGTGCAGGGTCAGCTTCAGGTAAAATTTGCCAAGTAGAAGATGTCATATTTAACTCCTAATAAAATCCTTTTTCGGTGCCCTTGCCAGCATGATAAAGAGCGAGTTTATGATATTTTTGGGCGTGCAGAACTAAATCATCTTGTTCTTGCTCACTGAGCGATCGCATCAATTTTGCTGGAATGCCCGCTACAATTACCCCATTTGGTACATCTTTGGTCACGACTGCACCTGCCCCAACTATACTACCTACGCCGATTGTCACCCCTTCTAAAATTACCGCCCCAATGCCAATTAGACTACCTTTGCCAACCTTTAAGCCATGAATTGCCGCATTATGTCCAACTGTAACGTAATCCTCAATCACTAAGGGCAAACCCACATCCCCATGCAAAACTGCCCCATCTTGAATATTACTAAAAGCGCCAATGTGAATAGCATTTAAGTCAGCCCGAATCACGGCTTTATACCAAACACTTGATCCTACCTCCAGCTTGATATCACCAATTAAAACGGCATCGGCGGCAACAAAGGCAGTTTGGGAAATATCAACTTGAGAAAACATATCTAAATGGCGTGAAACTGTAACGAGCTTATTTTAATATTCTAAAGAATACTTTAAACGAAAATTGATTTAGCCCAGTTACGAAACCCTTTATTATGGGGAATGGCTTATCATGTGAACTAATGTAAAGCAAAATCTAACCATGTTTAAAAGCCGATCGCCCTACACTAAAACTTGGATCAATAGCATTTCTCAAGTTGATAGCGTTGTATGGAATTATCTGGCAAAACCCCTGCCGACTCCTTTTTTAGAATGGGAATGGCTATGGAACCTAGAATCCTCTGGTTGCGCGATCGCCACTGAAGGCTGGTTACCAAATCATCTTTTATTGTGGCAAGGAACAAAACTAGTTGCCGCCGCCCCGCTTTATCTGAAAGGACATAGTTACGGCGAGTTTGTATTTGATCATCAATGGGCGGACTTATCACGGCGTTTAGGCATTGAATATTATCCCAAACTGTTGGGCATGGCTCCATTTACACCCGCCGCAGGTTATCGGTTTTTAATCGATCCAGATATTAGCGATTCTGGGGAAATTAAAAGTATTGTGGATGAAATGATTATAGAAATCGATCATTTTTGCGATCGCCATAAAATTGCCAGCGCCCATTTTCTCTTTGTTGATCCGAATTGGAAATTAGAACTAGAATCCCGTGGATATACCGCTTGGATGCACCATAGTTACATTTGGGAAAACCAAGATTTTCAGAGTTTCGATGATTACTTAAAAAGCTTTGATGCTAACCAACGCCGTAACATTAAGCGCGAGCGTAAAGCCGTTAGCAATGCCCAGATCACCATGAAGGTATACACAGGCGATCAGATTCCCCATCACTTTTACTCCATGATGTATGACCTCTATAGTGATACCTGTGATAAATTTTGGGGCGGTAGTAAGTATCTGAATCGGAAATTTTTTGAGCAGTTAAGGACTTGTTTTAGCGATCGCCTTGTCTTCACAGCAGGAGAAATTGAGGGCTATCCTACACCTGTGGGTATGGCATTTTGTATTCGCAAAGATCAAAATCTCTATGGTCGCTATTGGGGAGCAGTTCAAGATATTGATTGCCTCCACTTTGATGCTTGTTATTACACCCCCATTGACTGGGCGATCGGACAAGGCATAAAAACCTTTGATCCAGGGGCGGGCGGACAACATAAAAAACGCCGAGGGTTTCCCGCTACACCTAACTACAGTCTGCACCGATTTTATCGACCTCGTTTAGGGCAGATTCTGATTCCCCATATCAAAGAAGTCAATGACTATGAACAAAAGCAAATTGAAGCAATTAACCAAGAGTTACCTTTTAGCTTTGAGCCACCTACTTTAGATTAAAAATTTGTTAGGCTATACTCAAAATAACGATTTGTATTTTGTTAAGTTTTGAGAAATATGTCCACAGAAACTATAGAACGCACCTCTACAGTCCGTAAAATTGCCCCTCGTTATCGAGTTTTATTACATAATGACGACTACAACTCTATGGAATATGTAGTTCAGAGTTTGATGGAAGTGGTTAATTCTGTAACTCAACCCCAAGCAGTAGATATTATGATGGCTGCTCATAATGATGGTTGTGCTTTAGTGATTACCTGTGTCCAAGAACACGCTGAATTTTATAGTGAAGGGCTAAATAGTAAAGGCTTAATTAGCACGATTGAACCAGAAGATTAAAGATCGTAACCCCAAAATCTTGAGACGGGCTGCATAACCTTTTGTCAATATGTTTAGAAATATTATGAATAAAAAACAGACATTGCTTGAGGCGATCGCACCCGTACAGAGAGGATTAAAGGTTACAGAAAATCAAAAAAAAGAAATTCTGTCCGCTGTTGCTTACCTCGAAGAGTTAAATCCCAATCCTAGTCCCCTAGAAGTTCCTGAATTGCTTTTAGGGGATTGGCGTTTATTGTTTACTAGTAGCAAAGAACTTTTGGGCTTAGATCGATTACCAATTTTGCGTACCACAGATATTTATCAGTGCATCCGTGCAGGGAAAATTTACAATGTGGCAGAGTTTGCAGGACTCCCATTCCTTGAAGGTCTTGTTAGTGTCTGCGCTAGTTTTACGCCTGTATCTCGGCAAAGGGTAAATGTGAAATTTGAGCGATCGGTACTAGGTTTACAAAGGGTATTAAATTACAAAAATGTTGGGGAGTTTGTGAAAACTCTTGAATCAAACATAAAGTTGATGGCTGTAGATTTTCCGATTACCAGCACTAATCAAAAAGGATGGCTAGAAACTACTTATTTGGATGAGAATCTACGCATTGGGCGCGGCAATGAAGGCAGTCTTTTTATCTTGGCAAAAAGTTGATAAAAATTTTCTTTGGAATAGATAAGTTTCAGTCGCACTAAACTCAGGTACTACTCTATTTTTAAGTAATGGTTTGGGAAACACATCTTGAATTTTTCTGCATATCACTCTTCTAGGGAATGTTACCCAGAAAGTTTCGGTATAATCACCTTAAATCGGTTAGTTTTACTTCACTCTCTCATTTACATTTTTTATGACGATTGATCCAGACGATTACAGCGCTATTTCTCCTAAAGATCTCCCATATCTTAATATTGAGGCTCTTGCAGGAAGAGCAATTCCCATCCATTCATTCCATGATGGTAATCGATGGAATCTTTGGTTTCCTCTAGAGAACGGGCTTCTGCAACCTCTACAAGTTCATGATTGTATAGAAATGATCTATCTTGCTTCAAAGCCAGTTCGTGGTAGCGATGCTTATTTATGGTTCGTTGACTTTATTTATAAGCATGTAGATATTAAACATACTCGTTCATTTATTGCAGCGCTTACATCAGATGTTTTTAACCTCGGGGCTAGTTTGAGAAAGTTAGATTTGCTGCAAGCATTAGAAGACCTTGATGGAAAATCAAGACTGGTTACTACAGAGTTAGAATATCTTCTCTTACTTTGTCGCAGTATGTTTGACCTACTTCAGGAGATTGTATCGAGGATATGGGACACGGTTCGTCTTTTAGATACCTCGATTAAAAAGAAAAAATTACCAAGTAGCTTTCGGAATGTGGTGCTTTATAAGGGCATTATTCAGTCACCTCAAGAAATTCGGGAACGCTTTGGACTTTCTCCAGCCCTTGCCACATGGTATTCAGAGTGCGCCCCTTTCTTCTGTAAACTCAGAGACGCACGCGATGCGATAGTTCACCAGCCTATCCAAGAACCTCTTATTTACGTTGGAGATAAGGGTTTATCCATCGGGATTGATTCATCACCGTTACCATTTCGTGGAATGATAAAATGGCCAGAAAATATTTTGGAGAATGGACGTATTGGACCATTGAATTATTTTGTTGCTCACTTCATTCATGAGACTTTGGCTTCATGTGAAAAATTCGTAGCAGCTATTACTCAAGAGATCGAGTTTGCACCAGATTTTGCCCCAAATTATTCTTTCTTCATGAGAAGCCCTAACTTAGTCTCTCTGCTAGGTATCAGAAGAGTTTTAGATGTAGATCCTTGGGCAGATTTCACCTTGCCTGAGCACTATTTCCCAGAACAAGCTTTCTCAAAGGACAGTTAACAATTTCTTTGCACATCGACTCTATCAAGGTGGTTAGCTAGTCCGAGAGATATTAGCGGCGGTTGAACGGGAGTGTTATACCGAACCGATCGCTCTGTTTAATTTATCTATTTTCAGAAGAGATTAAGCAAGCAAAAATAGTTGGCTTCGTTATTTAGTTCAGAAAAGTTATTAGCTATTTGCTCCGCAACGCAAAAATTTAGAATTGAGAAGCGATGGAAATCAAATTGTTCTATCGGGGTTTCGTTTATTCCTTTTCACCATTGCCTTGCGATCGCTAATATTGCCAGTAGTTCTATCCTATTGATGATCACCAATGCTAACAACTCAGTTATTTCCAAATCTGTCCTTTTACTTCTTACGCCACTGAAAGTCAACTATTAGACCACTAAATTATTGATGAGGCTTGAAGTAGGAGCTTATTTTTAGTTGTTACAATAGAAAAAATTTAGTTTCTATCATTAACTTAGCTCTAAATCCGATAATTCTATGAATATTAAAGCAGTTATTCATCCAGCAGTAGAAGGGGGCTACTGGGCAGAAGTCCCTGCACTTCCAGGTTGCATAAGTGAAGGGGACACGATAGATGAGGTGATAGCTAATATAAAAGATGCTATTGAAGGTTGGCTCGATGTTGCTAATGAGCGCCAAATGCCTCAATCACCTGATCAAATAGTCGAAATTTCTGTATGAAATCCATCTCTGGCAAACGGCTTTGTAAAGTTATAGAGCGAAAAGGCTGGGTTTTAAAAAGAGTCACAGGCAGTCATCACATCTATGAAAAAATTAGCGTGGAACAAATTTTGTCGATTCCAGTGCATCGTGACCAAGATTTAAAGGTTGGCACCTTGAAAGCCTTAATGAAAATTGCTCAGTTATCCGAAGAGGATTTACGTTAATTGATTATTACTCTAATTGGTTGAGCCGCTAAGTTATTCTATATCCTTCCTATTAAAAACTAAAGCGGTTACTGTTATTGATACTTACTCATTACTATCATAAAAATGACAAGCCTTTCCTTAATCTGTCATCACTAACTACCGAAGAAGCCTTAACCGTGATGTTCAGACTGCGAAATTTTGATGGCTTAGCGTATCGCAGGTTTAGCGATCCTGAAAAGTATTTGAGGCAACGGCGAGAATCAGAACTTTGGGTCAGGGAAGAATTTATAAAAAAAGGAGGGAAGCCCATTTCAGTATATCCTCACTACTTTGTGGTTGAACAAGCAATATGGATTGAAGAAGGATACAAAGGGGATAGCCGAGTTGTTCAGATCCCAGTCTCGACTTTTGATCCTAACTGTATCAGCTTCACTTATCCTGATAGCATGATTAGTTATTGGTTGAGAAGCCAAGCCGATCAAGTTTTCTATCACCCTGCGTATCATGGGCAGGTATTTCGATTAAGCGAGATTTACAAGATAATTGATGAGTTTGGGATTCCAGGTGAAGAGTGGCGTAGCGAAGAAATAAGAAGATACAATCTGTTTATTGAGGCTCAGGTATGGATAAGTATTTGATCGTAGCCTATTGAAGTAGCACAACAACTTAGGTGTAGCTGATCTAAACTGTCATAGCAGCAGGGGCTTTGAACGTTGCTCCAAGTTACATAATTAATCTAGGTAATTTTCAGACTAAATTTGTGAATTAAGGTTTTAGCCGATCGCGTAAAGCTACAGCAATTTCCACAGGCACTAGATGATCTACTTGTCCACCAAACTGGGCGATCGCTTTCACCACACTACTACTCAAAAAACTATGCTCATTGGAAGTTGCTAAAAATATAGTTTCAATTGTCTGATTAAGGGTTTTATTAGTATGCGCCATTTGCAATTCCATTTCAAAATCCGAAACTGCCCGTAAGCCTCTAACTAGAATTTTTGCACCTTTTTGTTGGGCATATTCCACGGTTAAGCCTGTAAAAAAATCAACTTCAATATTAGTAATATGCCTAGTTACAGCCGTAATTTGCTCAATTCGTTCTTGTACCGTAAACAAAGCCGTTTTGTTGGGATTTTTCAATACCGCTACCGTCAGCTTTTCAAACATGTGGCACGATCGCTCAATAATATCTAAATGCCCAAAGGTAATTGGATCAAAGCTACCAGGATAGATGGCAATTAAAGGGCTTGTCATTATGAGGAGAATAAAATACTCAAGAATTATAAATGGTCAGCACCGAGATATTTAGCGATCGCTGGTGAATAGATTTCATAAATCAAAGTCAAAGGCACGCCCCCATGCCATAACAGATAATGTCTGCCCCAATAGGGATTAGGATAGCCAAAGGCTTGAGCTAGTTCGGGACAATAGCCTTGATATACTCCTTTTAAATCTCGATAGAGTTCGGTAAATTCTTGATTCAGGCTTTTCCAAATCGGCAAACTGGGATCTTTGAGATATTGCTCCATGGTTGAAGCTTGCCACCATGAGGTTGCATGGGAAAAAATTTCGCCCGTGGTTGCACTTTTTAGCCAAATTTGCCTTCTAATCCGTGGTGCGGGAATTTTCTCAATCCCAATTAAAGTATTATCGGCTGCATCGCCAATATCGGTCATGGCAATTACATCGACGACAATGTCAGCTTGGGTCAACAATTGTAAATGTCGAGTCGGCGCACCGTCACCCAATAAAAACATTTGCCAGTAGGGAGACATTTGACTAAAGGGCAATCCAAGGCGAATATCTTCACTATTACCTACCCAGATTGGATTTGTAATACTATGCCAAGGAACTTGGTTGGGGGAAATTTGCATTGAGTCTGAAATTTTCTAAAGAGTTTTCTTAATATTACTTAATATAATATCGCGATCGCCCTAACTTTTAGTTTATTTACGGTTTGATCTGAACTGCAAGATTAAGCGGTAGGATAGGGCATAGCTCTCAAATCATCTAGATAATCAACCTATAGAATCAACTTTATGACTATTGCTGCTCAAGATTTCACAGGAACCATCCCCGACTTTTGCCAAGGAATTCAGTATTTTGGTGAAGAGTTACCGCAGTTTGCAACTCTGGGGAAAACTCCTGTAATTGCCGAGGGTCATAAAGCGATCGCTAGTAGTCAAGATCCAAATGCCGTATTTCAAACTCTACTTGCTGCCGATGCCCTACGTTATTTAACCCTGCAAGTATGCGCTTCTAAAGCTTCGGGACATCCTGGTGGTTTTGCTAGCTCGGTCGAGGCGTATGCCGCATTATTTATGCTCGGATATAAAAACGTCTTAACAGAAGTTGGACATCATGCGCCAGGCTTTTATAGTGGCATGTTTTTAGATAAATCCCTCGAAGCTATGGATATTTGTACCGTGGCAAATCTGCGCGATCGCTTCCGAGAAAAGCATGGACTACTGGGACATCTCTCAGGCTTCATTCCTGGCATTCTTGCCCCCGCAGGGCCTCTGGGACAAGGGCAACATTTTGCGATGGCAGCAGCTTTATTACATCCCGGTCAATTATTTCCCTTCACTATGGGCGATGGTGGCATGGGCGAACCCTATCCCATGAGTGCGATCGCTCACTTTCACACTGCCTACCCCAAGGCAACTAACTTTTTACCTGTTCTAGTTTGGAATGGTTTTAGCCAAGAACATCACAGTATGGTTTCCACTAAAACCAATCAACAAATGCTGGACTATTGGTATGGTAATGGCTTTGAGGAAGTAATTTTAATTAATGCTAAGGATTTTGACGATCAGAACCAAACAGGGGCATACGTTGACAGCACGGCTTTTTCCTTTGAGCAACGCCTAGCCTTTACCAAAGCAGTACTAGAAGGAGTAAATAAAGCCGCAGAATCTGCCCTCAACGGAAAGCTGACGGTATTTATCATCAAGCAATTAAAAGGCGCAGGAGTCCATGCCCTCGGTGCCAAATCCCATAATCTCTATGCCCACCATACTTTAGATAATACGGACATTGTGAACGCTCTAAAACGAAGAGCGATCGCCCCCGCCGCATGGGAATTAGTCCGTACAAATTTTGCCCGAGCAGGTGGTGGTTCAGCTTCTCAAGTCGCAGTTACAGAATCAGTTTTACCCTTAGTGGATTTAGGAACTTTACCTATTGAAGAATTTGCGATCGCGGGCGAACCCAAAGTTGCAACTACAGCCATGGGGAACCTAGTCGCCAAAGTAGGAGAACTTGACAAACGCTTTATTGTCACCAACGCTGACGGTAATGAAGCCTCTGGCATCGCCAATATTAATAAAGCCCTGAAAATTATTCACCCCACCGAAGATTCTCTTTACTTCCAATCTCCCAACGGGCAGGTGTACGAACCCCTAAGCGAAGATGCCTGTGCAGGACTAGCCGCAGGTCTAGCACTTATGGGTAGTCGTACCCTTTGGTGTTCCTACGAATCCTTTGCCATCAATGGACTTCCAATTTGGCAAACCGTCACTCAGGCAATGGCAGAACTGCGCCGCCCCACCCCTTCCACCATTTGCCTGTTTACCGCAGGAGCTTTAGAGCAAGGTCGCAATGGCTGGACTCACCAACGTCCTGAAATCGAAGCTTACTTTGCGGCAATGATGCGAAATGGCAATATCTTTCCGCTTTTCCCCACTGATGCCAACAGTATCCAAGTTGCTTACGAGTACGCCCTAACCACTAAGAATAAAGGCATTACCATCACTGCTAGTAAATCGCCTCTGCCCATTCGCACCACGATCGCCCAAGCTCGGCAGGCACTAACCGATGGAGCTATAACTTTACTAGAAATGACTGGTGAGAAGATGGTGACATTTGCCGTAATCGGTGATATGACTTTAATCCCCGTATTCAAAGCGGCGGAAGCATTATCAACTTCTGGGGTGGGCGTGCGAATTGTCTCAGTGGTCAATCCGCGTCGTCTCTATCGCCCTACGGATGTAGCATGGCAAACCTGTTCCGAACCCGATGGTAACTTTTTAGATGATCCTAAATTTAATGCTATGTTCGGCGGAGATGCCCTCATTGGGGTCGTAGGTGGTGCCAGTGGATTGCTAGAGCCAATTATGCTCCGTAGTAACTGCCCACGGGATACCTTTGCTTGGCAACGGGGTGAAACTACAGCTACAGCCCCTGAACTGATGGCGTTTAATAACTTGACCAGTGAAAGCTTAATGGCAAAAGCTACAAGCCTGCTGGGATAGCTTCTAACTTTTGAGAAATGAGATTTAGAATGGGGAGTGTCAATTAACTTCCTAGAGTAATGAATCATCAAGCGATCCTTCTTCTTTAATCATTAAACGGTCAAACCCTTCATCTAAGTTGGGCGATCGCTTTATTAAACACCTATACATTTCGGTAATTATATTCTCAGGCACAGGATGCGATCGCCTTTCATTGCGCTGGAGAACCACCCAAAGCGGCACATTTAACCAAATTCCTGTAACTGATTTAAAGCCTATAGTTTTGCTGAGAGTAATTATTTCTTGGCGATATTGACTAAGGTAATTAGTGGCATCATAAATTACAGATTTTTGATCTTGATAGGAATTTTGAAACTGGATTTGAATCTGCTCATAAATTTCCTGCCAATTTCCTTGAATGCTAGATGAGCCATAGAGTTGGCTTCTAATTAGGTCAGGCGAAATCACATTAACAGGAGCAGCATGACTATGTACTAAGTTACTAGCAAAACTAGACTTGCCACTGGCAGGAATTCCAATTAGCATAATTACACTAACCATAATTTTGGAAATTTTAGCTCATAAGCTGATGAAATATAACTAATTTACTCTTTTTTAGCAAGAAAAATTTGGATATGAATATACTTAAGCTTGTGGTTTTCAACATGAGTCTTAGGCTAGGATACTGAATATCTGTAATAATGCTTCTGTAGGTCTTCCATAGAGTTGGATTAAAAGATTGATCCTAGGGAAAAAGTCTTAAAACATTTGGCTCATTACGAACAAAAACTATTTTTTATAAATAGTAACTTAGGTCACAAATATGTCGGTTTCCGCCTATAACCTTTTTCGTGAAGATTAAGGTTTAGTTTAACAGGGTTTTGGGGCTTGTTCCTTAACTAGGTTCTATGGGAAACACTATAAACTGTAAGTATAAAAGATCATGGAGGGGTTAATTTGAAGAAGGTTGAGGCAATTATTCGTCCTTTTAAGCTTGACGAAGTAAAAATCGCTCTAGTTAATGCTGGAGTTGTCGGTATGACTGTATCTGAAGTTCGAGGATTTGGTCGTCAAAAGGGGCAAACTGAGCGCTATCGTGGTTCAGAATATACCGTAGAGTTTCTCCAAAAGCTTAAAGTTGAAATTGTTGTGGAAGATGACCAAGTTGATATGGTTGTCGAAAAAGTTATTTCTGCTGCCCGTACAGGCGAAATTGGGGATGGCAAGATTTTTATTACTCCTGTGGAGCGGATTATCCGTATCCGTACTGGGGAGACAGATCTAGAGGCTGTTTAGGTTTATTAAATATCAAAATTACTACCGACATGAGCATATAGTTTCTGTCGGTTTTTTATTACCCACTATTATGGCTAGATAAAGGCAGTGCTAGATAAAGGGGCGAAAGAGATGATTATGACTAGTGTTATAGAGCTGCGATCGCTCTGAATTTAAATTTAATCTATTTCTTAAAGCGGGACTAATTAGATAAAGCGTAGTTCTAGTCAAGTTTTCAGACTTTGTTACCTCTGCCATCTGGCTCAAGGGTACGGTGAGGATTTTTTCATCTTGCCAACCGAGACGAAAACAAATAGCAACGGGCGTATCAGAGGGGTAGTATTCCAGTAATTTGGCTTGAGCTTCGACCACATGACGCGCACTTAAATACAGGCATAACGAGGCTTGATGGGCGGCTAAACTGGCTAAATCCTCTGACTTGGGAACGTGGGTACGTCCACTGATGCGGGTAAGAATAATCGTCTGTACTAATTCAGGAATAGTTAATTCTACTTGCAAGCGGGCGGCGGCTAGTTGAAAAGCACTAACCCCAGGAATAATCTCGACGGGAATATCGGCGGCGGCTAGGGCGATAATTTGCTCGTGGATGGCTCCATATAAGCTAGGATCACCATCGTGAAGGCGCACTACTAGTTTTTGAGAGTGCGATCGCTCTATCAGAATTTCCACGATTTGGTCAAGGGTTTTACTAGCAGTGGGAATAATTTCCGCATCACTTCGACAAACTTTCAGCATTATGTCGGGGATCAAGGAATTGGCATAGACGACAACATCAGCCTGAGCTAAGAGATTATGACCTTTAACTGTAATTAAATCTGGATCACCAGGTCCAGCCCCAACTATATAAACTGGTTGATTCATGATTTGATACTTAGAAATGACTCTAAATTATCACTTATATGCAATCCTAAGAACTACACTGTGACTTGAAGCAACTGAGAACAATCTATGACTGATAGAAATACCCAAATTATTTTGGAGCGCATCGATCGCCTAGAACAAAGATTTATGGGTTTAGAAAAGCAATTTGCAACCCTTGATAGTAATCTCAATGCTGAAATTAGAGATGCCAATACCAGAATTGATAGTTATCAAAAATCATCTTCACAAATAGTTAATTTGGCGTTGGGTTTGGTTAATGGGGCAGTGGTGGTAATTGTTTTGGTTCCAGTCGTAAAAGCTTTAACACCTTCATTGATAGCTTTGGTTGAGAAAGTTGTCACTTTAATAAATTAGATGATTCTGCTCTTAGAATCAACACATTATTTTACTTTGGAGCGGCGATCAGAAATCGGAAGGGAATCTTAAAAGTGCTCATCCCTTCTCCGATCGCACATTATCAAACCAGCTTTTTTTGATCTTTAATCAACAATAAGGTTAAAGCGATCGCGCCCATTGCGGTAAGCAAACGCCCAATCAATTGATAAAAGTGCCATTTATAGCGAATATTTAGACTAAATACTTAGAGCAGATGAAGCCGTCAATCCGTCAATCTATCGATTTACAGCAAATTGCTTTCAAACCCGCCACAAAAGCATTAAGGTAAATAAGATAGATAAAAATAAAGTTAGGTTATTTTAAATGGTAAGTTATTCAATTGACTTACGAAAGAAAATATTAAGTGCTTGGCAAAATAAAGAAGATACGCAAAGAGGTCTAGGAAAGCGATTTAAGGTAAGTTTATTATTTGTCCGTGACTTTTTACGTCGATACAAAAGATGCAAATACGGGCAATAGGCTATGGAGCATGGAGTACAGGAAATATAAGGGAGGAAATGGCGGCAGAATATCTAGAACATCATCGTAATCCGTCGAATATGGATCAAGATAACTTTATGTTGGAATAACAGACTTTCATTCCTAGCCAAACCTATTTACTGGAAGTGCATAGTGGTTTAATTTTCCGCTACAATCAAAATTTTACTTTCTTAAGCCTTACGGCAAGAGCATTCTGAAATTTCAAAATATAGCCCACATTCCGCTCTAAATGGGGAGGAAAAAATAATTATGAAATCGGTGCAGGGAGTAGATAGTAGCGTTGGCATCCATAAGAGAAGAAACTTAGAATATGCAATCGAGGAGGCGATAAATTAACAACCTCTTTAACGCCGTGAAGATCAACAAAGTGAATTGACAGAAAACATTGAAAAATCCAACGCAAAGTAGGTGACTTGCTAGGCTTGCCTAACTGGTTAGGAATAGTTGCTTGTTTTAGTTCCAAAGTCAGCCTAAGTTGGCGTTGAGCTAAATTATAAATAAGTAAACAGAGTGCCATAATCATGCCCAAAGCTTCAATTCGTTTAGTTGACTTGAGAAATACACTGGAAGTAAAAAATAATGGGTCTTTAAGAAAACGAAAGCCGTGCTCCGTAGATTGTTGAGCCTTGTACTCGCGCAAAGCATCATCAGCCATAAATTCTGAAGAATTAAGGATATTTGTAGCTAAAATAAACCTGCTACAGCTAATATATAGATTTGAAATTTCTGCCTCTAATAGACTTGGGCAAAAGTTGGGACAGCAAACTGCCAGTAGTTTCAATCACTTTACGTTTGTAGTGTTGCAGGAATTGGACATAGCCCTCCATAGGTCTTTGGGAATTAAGCTTACGCATAGCCGAGAGTTTGATATTTTCGGCTGCAAGCAATAAGTCTTCGACTTCATAGTCGTTGTAAGCCTTATCTGCATAGACAACACTGCCTTCAGGTAAAGCAAAAGGAAATACTTTTAAGCCTTTAACATCAGCAAATGAGCCTGGACTCAGGAAAAACTCCACAGGTTCTCCAGTTTCTGTCACCATTAGATGAACTTTAACTCCGTAGAAATATCGTTTCTTACTGGCTTGATAGCCTCGGTAAATCTCCTCCCCATCATAGATTTTTGACCTTGGAATACGAATATTGTCACAGAATAATTCCTATCGGTATCTACTAGGGGCGTTTAGTTGTTGGGAAAAGTACGGGATGATCGCTATGTTAATGCCAAAGCCAAATCCCATACCATTAATAAATTAGCTACTAATCTTGACCCTATGCAGAAGTGAAAGCCGCTACTATGGCTGTAGGATATACGGTTGCTGAAACTGACCTCCGATAAATTGAGTCTGTCTGCTTCCATAAAGCGCATCTAGTTCAAGCTCATCATTTTCTAGCTGCGTAAGGTCACTCTAAATTTATCTTCTAGGACATCTCGAATTTTTTGGTGGATAGGATTAATATCAGATTCGGTGAGGGTGCGATCGCTTGCTCGATAAATTAAACGAAAAGCCAGACTTCTTAAACCCTCTGGAACGCCTTCTCCTAAATACTGATCGAATAAACTGACTGATTCTAGTAAGCTGCCGCCACTGAAGGTAATCGCCCGTTTAATTTCTGCCACAGATACTTTAAGGGGGACAAAAAAGGCAATGTCGCGATCGCTCGGAGGGAAGGTAGAGTAAGCTTGAAAAATTGTAATGGATTTGCGATCAATTGCTTCTAAAAGTGTATCCAAATCCAGCTCAAAACTATAGATTTCTGTGGGCAAGTCATAGGTTTGGCAAACTTGAGGATGCAATTGCCCAAAGGTGCCTAGCCGTTCGCCCGAAATCCAAAGTGAAGCGGTTCTACCTGAATGCAAGCGCGGATTTTGTT
>CASBQR010000229.1 GCA_949127865.1 Synechococcales cyanobacterium PMM_0082 | reverse complement strand
GATTAATGGAAATGGGTAGAGGAGTTTTTGCAGTCAACTCAGAGTCAGAACTAACAAATCGGAATTGCACCTTTACAGTCCGATTAAAAATCTGTTTAGCACACTTCTCTAATTCATCTCGTTTCTTAATCGCAATTTCTCTTAAGCCTTTATCCTTTAATCCAATTACAACATTATCCTGATTGATTTCTAGAAAAACTGCTTTATTTACAAAAATTGCTTTAGCAGGCGGAGATAAGTATCTAACTAATTGCTGCCAAGCTGTCCCTAAATCTTGATAAGAATTCTGAAAAGAAGTCTCCATTGGTTCAAAGACTGGTGCATTAACAGGTTGAGTAGGTGATGAAGTATTAGAGCTAGAATCTTGATTGCTTTGGATCTGTGATATTACCTCAGGGCTAGAAGCTTGAATAGTAGGATTCACAGGTTGACTGGCTAACGAACTATGGGTATTTACTGACTGGTTAATTAAAGGTATTTGAGGTGCATGAGCAGGTTCAGTTTGACTAAATAAACCTATTAAAGTTATTTCTAGCCATAATCGGGGTTGGGTTGTATTTTTAATTTGCACTTCCGCCGATCGCAAATGTTGTTGTCCATTCAAAATCCGATCAATTGGCAAGTCTTGAGCTATTTGTTTTAACTTTGCCCAAGTTCCTGAAGTTAGTGCTACTAGATCGTGGCGATCGCCCGCCGTTTTCGCAATTAATAAATCCCGATAGAATCCACCGAGACTTTGCAAGACTGTTAAGGGTTCTCTGCCTCGATCCATGATTTGGCGAATTTTTTCAATTACTGCCACTGAATTCTGGGTAGCGATCGCTTTCAACACCTCTAATAAATCTTGCTCTGGTACTGATCCAACCAAATCCCATACGGTTTCAATTTTGATCTCGCCCTCATGCAGACTAAGCTGATCTAACAAACTCTCGGCATCTCTTAATCCCCCTTGGGACATTTGCGACACCAGCAGCAAAGCTTCGGAGTTGATATTAATATTTTCAATATTGGCGATTTTTGTTAAATGTCCTACCAAAGGTTCTAGGGGAATACGGCGAAAGTCAAATCTCTGACAGCGAGAAATAATTGTGGGTAAAACTCTTTGGGGATCTGTGGTGGCTAGGATAAAAACTACGCGATCGGGTGGCTCTTCTAAGGTCTTGAGTAAGGCATTGAATGCTGACGTACTGAGCATATGACATTCATCAATAGCGTACACTTTATACCTCGCTTGGACTGGAGCAAATTGCGATCGCTCAATCAAATCTCGAATATTATCTACACCCGTATTACTGGCAGCATCTATTTCGGTAATATCTAGGGCATTACCCCTTGTAATACTTAGGCACATTTCGCACTTACCACAGGGGGTAGCCGTGGGCGCATCAAAACTCAGGCAGTTCAAAGACTTTGCCATAATTCTTGCCGTCGAGGTTTTGCCAGTTCCCCTTGCCCCAGTTAGTAAATAGGCAGGGGCAATCCTTTGGGTTTTCATGGCATTACTTAGGGTCGTAGCGATCGCTTCTTGCCCTACTAAGTCCGCAAAAGTTTGAGGTCGATATTTATGATGGAGGGGTTCGTATGCCATAGAATCGAGTATATTTCAATACTATTAATGTATATATTAATTGTTAGGTTGCTGATTCCTTAAGCGACATAAATCTATCGTAATCTTAAATAGTCAATGATTAGAGCTAGATATGAATATAAAGAATGCTGAAAATACAATACTTGAATTCTCCGATGTAACCGCATGGGCTAACGATGGTCAAAAGTTATTAGTCTCGAAGGTTAGAGCAAGAAGCTTAATAGAAGATCTTTATACTAAAGTTAAGGATATATTAATATTTGAACAGGAACAGAATCATCATGTTGTACCTTTTGCGATGACTGTAACTCCCAAAGAAATTCATTTTTATAAATGGCATGATCAAAAACTAAATGAGCTATTAAAATTCTCTACCCCAGAAATTCTAAGTATTTATGATTCAGAGTTTGAAGAAAAACGAATCTTTGAGTCCTACCTAGAGATACTTGTAGAAAGCTGGTTAAGGGATTTGGCTTGGAACTGGAAAACTGATAATCCTCCTAAGTATCAAGAATTACAGGAAGTTGGCTTTATTGAGAAGTTGGTAGATGCCACTCAAGAGGATATTGAAACGTGACGTTTTTATATATTGAAACTAATTTTCTTATAGGTTATGCCAAAAATCAGGATCAAGATGCTGAGACTTTAATCGGAGATCTTCACTCTCTTCAACATCTTAAAATTTTTATCCCATCTATTTGTTGCATGGAATCTTTCTCAGTTCTTGAAGGCGAAAAGAAAAGAAGAAAAGAGTTTGAGCACGGCTTAAACAAAGAAATTAAAAGGCTTCAAAGAAATATTAACTCTGTCTATTCTAAACAAATTTGTAAAGACTTTCAAACTGCGATAGTCAATAATCAAAGAATGACTAACGATATTGAGAGCAGACTATTTAAAGCTTTAGATTGGATATCAAAACATGCAGAATTAATAGATTTAGAAAAATCAATTCTGCAAAAAAGCATCAATACCATATTAATTCCTGATCCTACCGATAACCTAATTTTAACTAGTATCCTAAATCATTCAAAGCAAGATCTAGCAGCCACTAAAGTCTTCTTAAGTAATAACTCAAAGGATTTTGGCAAAAAAGAAATAAAAGAAATTTTGCAAGATGCAGGAATTAGCAAATATTTAACAAGTACTAAGGATTTTTTGGGATGGTTAAAAACTTAACATCCTGCAAATACTTCCCAAATTAGTTGATGTCATAAACCTTATATCTAGCTTGGACTGGGGCAAACTGCGATCGCTCAATCAAATCTCGAATATTATCTGTCGATTAGGCGGTGGTGTAATTTGAGGAGAGTCATGGCGCACTATAATAAACGTCAAACTAAGGATTCCTAAGCCAATCACCACAACTCCAGTTATCAAGATCATCAATCGATTAGGTCGATAGTCACCGCGCTCAATTTGCCAGTAACTACGATTATGATTCCACAATGCTGCTGCGATCGCTACAATGCCAAACGTAACCAATGCAATCCCTAAATTTTCAGAATTGAGCAGGGAATTATTGTGTGGAGTCCTTGGAGTAAGAGATATCTCTAGTTGTCTTATAAAAATACCAAATCGGGTAATGGCAAATCCAAATCCAATCAGGGCAATGGAAGTGCGAAGCCAAGCCAGAAAAGTCCGCTCATTTGCCTGATGTTCTCGTTGTCGGTCAATTTTAGGGGGTTTAGTCATTGCAGGCTATCTCTAAACTCATATGATTAACAAGCGATCGCTTCTTGCCCTACTAAGTCCGCAAAAGTTTGAGGTCGATATTTATGATGAAGCGGTTCGTATGCCATAACTATGATTATGCTAGAGCTTAGGGGAAATTAGCGCAGGATTTTTAAAAGTATAAATAATTTGCGAGATGCATATATTTACCTGAATATAAAGGAAATAACATTAATACAGCTAGGTTAGATTTGGATCAAAACCAAAGTTCTGGAGAAATTTCTAAATAAACACTTTACAAAAAAGCTTAATAGGTATATATTCCTATTCAAGTTAAAACTTTACATAAATTCACCTATATTTTTCCTTAGTCCACTTCTTCTAACGGAGGTAAATAGATGAACCCCAAGTCAACGAGACCGTATCCCAATCTATATCGAATCTAAAAATCCCATCAATTCTAGATCCCGATCAACCCCAACATCAATTTTATCCTCTAGGAATTCTATATTTTTCTACCCAAATCTTTTCCCTAGTTCTAATACTTTTCTATCGATATCGGAGATCTAGATTACCACTCAAGATCAATGCTAAGACCCCTAGGAGATTAATGTCTTAGTGCTAATCGACGACCAAATCAAAATATTTTGTTTCACTATTTTGCATAAATCTTAAATGATTTAACTTGTGCCTTTCAATTTCGCACGAACTTGCAGCATGGTGAAACCTCAAACTGGAGGTATTTTATGAATATTCAAGGAAAGACTGCTTTAGTCACTGGAGCTTCAAGGGGTATTGGTAGAGCGATCGCCCTAGAGTTAGCTCAACAGGGAGCCAAATGTCTTTTATTACTAGCTCGCGATCGCCACCGTCTAGCAGAAGTAGCAGATGAGATTACTGTTTTGGGGGTAGAAGTAGTAATCTTGCCCCTAGATTTAACCCAGACAGTTGCAGTAAATATTGCGATCGCCCAAGCTTGGCGGGATCATGGTCCCATTCATCTTTTAGTAAATTGCGCTGGAGTTGCTCATCAATCAACTTTCTTGCGATCGCACCTTGTGGATGTCGAAGAAGAAATTGCAATTAATCTAATGGGAATGTACACAGTCACCCGATCAGTTGCCCGCCGCATGGCAGCCCAAAGGGAAGGCAGAATTGTTAATGTTTCCAGCTTGATGGGAAAAGTCGCAGCTCCGACCATGGCAACCTATTCAGCTACGAAGTTCGCAATTTTAGGATTTACTCAAGCTTTACGCGGTGAACTCTCATCTCACAATATTGGGGTTTCAGCTTTACTCCCATCACTAACTGATACCGATATGGTGAGGGATTTAGCATGGTTTCAGTGGGTGAAAGTGATGACTCCTAAACAAGTAGCAATGGCATTGATTGAGGGATTGCGATCGGAATCGCCAGAAATATTAGTAGGATGGCAAAGTCGCCTCGCCGTATGGTGTAATCGTATTGCCCCTTGGCTGATGGAGAGAATTTTACTTATTGCTTCCCCACAGATTGAATAGAAATTTTGGTAGTGGTCTAGAAGGGTGTGACAGCTATCATCAGAATATGATGTACTTCAAGTTTGAATTGGCATATTTTCATTTTTATAAACTCTTGGCGATCGCTTCAGATGCAGAAACAGATGGCGAGTTAATAAACTTAAATGTTGCCACAGAGACTAAAAATATGCCAATAAAAATGACAATGCCAATTGCTGATGCATAACCCATTTCTAGACTACTAAATCCTTTCTCATAAAGATAATAAACAATAGTTTTTGTACTGTTGGCTGGCCCACCACGGGACATAATATATACTTCTTCAAATACTTTCATTGCCGAAATTGATGACATGACAGCGACTAGAATAATATAGGGCTTAAGTAAAGGTATTGTAATATCAATATGTTTGAGCCAGCCATCAGAACCATCAATTGCTGCGGCTTCATATAAATCTTGAGAAATGGATTGTAAACCTGCTAGATAAATCACCATGTAGTAGCCTAATCCTTTCCATACAGTTACGGCGATTATGGCAAAAATTGCAGTTTTAGCATCAGTTAGCCAGTTTACTTTAATTGATTCCAAGTTGAATAAAGACAAAGCAACAGAAATAAAATAATTTAGTAAGCCATTCTTAGCATAAATCCATTTCCAAGCTAGCCCCGCCACCACCACCGAAATTACTACAGGAAAGTAAAAAATTACTCGAAAAAATTGAATGCCTCGCAGTTTTTGATTAACTAAAATTGCTAAAAAAAGTGGAATTATAATTAGTAAAGGAACGGCAAATACTAAGTAAATTAAAGTATTTAATAATACCTGCCAAAATAGGCGATCGCTCCACAAATTTAGATAATTTTGCCATCCAATAAAAGTAGGCTTAGTAATAAAATCATAGTTTGTCAGGCTTAAATAAAAAGCTTGAACTATAGGTAAAAAAGAAGTAATTCCAAAGGCTAAAAGGGCAGGTAATAAAAATAGATATGGCGTTATCTCACCCTTCTTACGACTTATTTGGGGACTTAGTTTCATTATGCTTACTGTAATTTTTTATACCAGATTGACTCTCCTTGTTCAGTTTGGAACAGAATCCCTTCGACAATTTCCACGACATTTAGCCAATTTAAATCTGGAATTTCTAAAGTATAAGCCAGTGCCGATAGGGCTAAATCACGTTCTCTTGTATATTTTTCTATGGTTAGAGGTGGTAATAGTCGTTGAGGGTATTCTCCCACTCTGAGAACAGCTTGCCGCACGACAGAAATAATTTGGTGTGCCATTTCAGTTTTAGCTCGAATTTTTAGGTGCTGAAGACCATGACTACTGGTGGCATACATAGGTGGCAAGCGATTTAGAGAGTAAGCTACGACTTCATTGAGGGTAACTCGTTCTCTGGCATTGGGTTCCATTCGTTTAAGTTGTAATTCTGCTACTGCTGTCACTAAATTTTCAAAAATGTTCGTGTAGTCCCAATGAGCTCTGATCATATAAGAAGCAAATTCTCTTTCATCCTGAGAAACTTGGATGGAATGATCTGAAAGTGTCATTGTGATTTGGCGACTCTTCCAGTCTGTATCACGAGACTTGGAGCGACTAAGATAGCTTTTGATATTCATGGCATTTTTCTTTGCCATACTCATATGTCCAGAATTAATAGCACCTTTTTCGTGAATACTTCTGATGGCTTGTTGTAATCCGTCTTGTAAATCTTTCCAACGCAAATCTGGTTGTTTTAGCACACTTTGTAGTTTTGCTAATGCCCGAGCTTGGTTCTCTAGTTCAATTTCTGGTAAGGGTTGAGAAGCTCGAAGCATATCTTTTCTAATTCCTAATATCCCTTGACGGACGGCGGCACTGATTTGATCTTTAAGTTCTTCGCGCGCACGACGACGTTGTTGAACCCAACCTCTTTGGGTGGTGGCATACATAGTAGGAAGGCGATTGAGGGAGTAAGCAATAACTGCACAGGTATCTACTTGACTTTGAAGTGCTAAACTCATTGTCTTTATTTGGGCTTTCACCTCTTCAATCACAGGCTCTTCGATCGCATTTCTACAACTTGGCAGTTCCATATTTATACTTAATTTTCCTGCTGCAATTATACTAAAAACTTTGGGATTTTCTAAAGCTTATGAGCTTAGGAGTCCTTCGCAAATTTGTTGCCAGGCAGCTATTGGATCGGCTGCGGCTGTAATTGGTCGTCCAATGACTAAATAACTAGCACCAAGGGCGATCGCTGTTTGGGGATTCATCACCCGACTTTGATCGTAGTTTATACCATCAGCTAAACGAATGCCTGGGGTAACTAAGTAAAAATTAGGTTCAAGATGCGATCGCAGGGTTTCTAACTCATGGGGAGAGCAAACTGAGCCTGAAATGCCGCAATCTTGAGCCATTAACGCTAATTCCAAGGCATATTTTGTTAGTTCTAGGGGGATTTTTAGATCGGTTGCTAATGCACTACTAGAAATACTGGTCAAAACAGTGACGGCTAAAAGCTGAGTTTGACTATTTTGAATTTCTACTTGGGCAGCTTTCAGCATCTCTCTACCGCCAAGGGCGTGAACTGTGAGAAAATCCACGTCATAGTTGGCTAAAACTTTACAGGTGGCAGCAACGGTATTGGGGATGTCATGGAGCTTTAAGTCTAAAAATACTTTTTTGCCTCGGGCTTTTAAGTAACGAATTATGTCTGCACCGCTACTAGTAAATAATTCTAGCCCTACTTTCCAAAAGGTGACTTCAGGTAATTGCTCGACCAAGGCGATCGCGCGATCAATGCTAGAGACATCTAGGGCGACAATGATTTGATCTTTCTTAAAGGGTTTTGAAATTAACATTAAATCTAGTAACTATCTCTGCTCTTTTAGGTTAAATCTAAGTTAGGGGAAGCGATAACTAATTCTCTTTTTCATTTTTTAATTGCTTTTTTATTGCTTTTTTAAAAATGCGATCGCTTTTCTATTCTTATTCAAACTCAGCCAGATAGAGACTGTCAAGTAAAAGGCTAAAGGCGATGACCCAAACAGTTATTAATTCGATTGGTAGGTTGGGATTACATTCTCAACGCTATGTCTGTAGGCTTTGTTTAGTGATTTGGCATGAATTTAGTGATTTGGCATGAATCAAATCCGATCGCTCGCTTCTTTTTTAAGTTTTACAAAATCCTTCTGAATCATTTCTAATTCCTCTTCCGTATCATCTTCTGTATCAATTAATTCATTCCGAGCTTCTGCAATTGCCCTAATTATTTCATCCAGCTTGATCTGTACAGCCTTAGCATCTCGATTTTGCGAATTTTGAATCAGAAATACCATCAAGAAAGTGATAATTGTGGTACTGGTATTGATAACTAGTTGCCAAGTATCTGAGAACTTAAAAATCGGACCTGTAGCTGCCCAAAAAATAATTACCGAGACCGCTAAAATCGAGGCAAATGGAGAGCCAGAGATTTCAGCAGTTCGGCGGGCTATTTTGTAAAAGACAGTGCTCAGTGATAGTTTGGAAGTATTAGAGGATTGATTATATTTTTTAGGCATAGAGAGTATAAATAGAAGAGCTAAAGTAAAGTTAATAACTTTGATCTGAAGATTTCCTAAGAACTATGTATCCTGCCTAAAACTATAATCATAGAGCTGCTCTACCTTCTTCTGGAGCACGCATTGCTTCTAGGGAAATATTGGGAGTATCTGTATAAACTGAACTGAGGAGGATATCAAGAACATTTTCTTGACGAGCCATTTCGATCGCTTGATTAGTAATCAGTTCACTGACATTAAGAATCACACGATCTTGACTGTCAAGAATAACCCGAGTTACAGGGCGACCTAAAGCTCCCTTAATCCGCCGTTCTTCAATTTCGTGGGTACCACGTTCTTTGAGGTCACTGGCAGTTTCTTGAACTTGGCTCCATAGGTTTTTTGCACCCTCTTGTAATTTATCTCCCGTATTGCTGGCACTAGATTTAAAGCGATCGCTAAATAAATCGGTTTGTCCTTTCATAGAATCCGTCGGTGATAAGCCTACAGAATTTAAGAGAGCCTGTTCCCGCCCATGAATTTTTGCCCGTTCAATGACTAGATCACTTACAATTTGACCAGGAGCAGCGACAATATAGCCATCTTCTGTTTGGATCATTTGTCTAACCCTGCGTCCTCTGGCTTGCTCTACGGTCACACTGGCAACTGCACCTCCCATTCTTTCACCTAATCTTTCCGCAAGATTTCCACCTGTAGCCCGATAAAGGTTATCCAACATCTTTACGGATTCAGCTCTATCAATAATTTCTAGAGTGACTACTTCACCTTCTAGTACAAATTGACTACCATCAGGTGCTTCTATGGACTTCTGCACGGTTTTACCTAATACAAATGAACGTTGTTCCATCGGATCAACAATCACATTTGTCATAGATGCAGTCGCATTCTGCCCTACTTCTTGCATTTTTTCAGAGGTTGCTCTGGCTATTTCTTGTACTTTTTCAGAGGTTGCACTAGCCATATCTTGAACTTTTTCACTTGTAGCATTAAAAGCAGCCCTGACACCACCAACTTGCTCTTCCATTAAATCCGCAGTTTCAGAGGGAATAAATGCCACATCTTCGCCAATTTTAATTGTATCTGGTGCAGGCACAAAGGAACGACCAGAATAGGCATCGGCAAATAGTCCTCCCGACACTTCATATCCTTCAATTCGACCTGTTTGATCATCAAAATAGAGGTCAATCATTTTCCCCAAATCCCGTCCATCAACGGTCATAATTTGCGTTCCTTTAAGGATGTTATTATGATCCATCACTGATTCAATTTCAGGAATTGTCCCAGCTACGACGATCGCATCTTTAGAAAGAACAATTACAGCATCATTTCCCATCACTTGCACTTGACTTAGGGGTAATACTCTAGCAGAGCTAAATAAACCACCTTCATCTACAACAAAACCTAATAAAAGATTATTAACTTGATCAAAAACTAAGTCTGTAATCGTTTCAAACTTTTCGCCAGTATCATAAGCGACTACTGGCTTGCCAATCATATCTCTTCCCTTTCTCATGGTATGACCTCAACTATGATTTAATTTATGACTTAATTTAGATTTGCAAGTGTATGAATTAGCATCAATAACTTATCGAATAACCTGACGTTCCGTGGTGGAAGTAGGGCTTAGGCTATCTGGTTTTGTACTTTTACCAAAATTGGGAATAACATCAATAGCTCCCGTATATTCCAAAGTGCCAAAGGTGGCGATCGCTAGCACGAAAAGCACTCCTGCGTAAATCACTCCCTTATTAGAGCGTTTACCTACTAATCTCGGCATAATATTTTTGCTCCTATGTAATTTATCAACTGGAAGTGATATCGCAAATACCAAATTAAATAGGGAGTGAGAATAAATCTCACATCCCTCTCGTGAACCTTATTTTGGTTCTAGTCTATGACATCCTTAACATCATCTTTAACATTCTCAACGGTATTCCGAACTCTGGCTTCGGCTTGCTTAGCTTTACCTTTCGCTTTATCTTCTGAATTGCCAGTTACTTCGCCAACAGCTTCTTGGATTTTGCCTTCAACATTTTTGGCGGCAGCTCTAGCTTTTTCTTCAATACTCATGGTTTTGTCCTCAAAGTTACTATTACAATAGTCAAACTATATCGAGATATTTCTGTTATGTAATCTGTAAATTGAAGGAATAGATTTATATTGGGCTTTCTAAATCTCTACCAATAGATAGATTTATCAGAATTTGGTTATTTGTCAGTCTTTTGGAGGATGTAAAATCTCGGTCTTGCCTCTACAATTATTCTTAATTTTTAGAACTAGACTTAGATAATTGGAGATATTATGACTAACTCAGAAAATAATACGCAAACCACAGATTCTTTTGATACCCATATCGTACCCGCAGAGACAAAAGCCCGTAAGGAACGGGAAGGATTTGATTATAAGCATACCCCTGATAATTCTGAAGACCCAGATAGTATCCATACTGCCGACGGTTATACAGTGGATACCGAAGGGTTAGTTAATAACTATGCGGTTGAACCTGAAATGTATGTTGAACATTTAGGAGATATGAAAGAGAGTACTGATTCTTTAGTTGATAAATTTACAATAGTTGATGTCTTTGCTAATAATACGCAGGCAGAAAGTGCCGCAGCAGAGATTCATAAAACAGGTATAGCCAAAAATAAAATTTCTATCCTTGCCAAAGATTATAAAGATACAGAATATGGATATGGCTCCCTAGATTGGACAGAGATAGATGCGAGCGGTGGATTAGCAAAGACTTTAATAGGCATGGGAATTGATCGCACTGATGCTAGCAAGTGTGAAAAAGAAGTGAATATGGGCAAGTTTTTGATTACTGTAATTGGTGGAAATACAGATTTAATTAAAACTCAAGAGGTTTTACTTGCTACTGGTCATGAAATTAGCGATCGCCAAGGGGCAATTTAGTTAGCAACACGCGATGGGTAACCACAACCAACCCTCATCCCCCAGCCTTCTCCCAAAGCAAGAAAAGGGGAGCAAGAAATTATCAAAGTCCCTCTCTCGATCTGGGAGAGGGATTTAGGGTGAGGGCAATCAAAGAAGTCGCACATCACATAAAACCAAAATCCCTCTATCTTTAGACGTATATTTACTCGTTTTATGGCAATAGTATTTCCTTCTTTTAGGAGAAAAGTTTTTACAAAATGATTGATAAAATCTAGTTGTAATTAGAATTATAGGGAACTGGTTATGAATATTATTGCTTGGATAGTTTTGGGAATTTTGGCTGGGGCGATCGCTAAGGCTATTTATCCTGGAGCGCAAAATGTCGGGATTCTAGGAACAATGATTTTGGGGATTATTGGGGCTTTTATTGGCGGCAGTCTCGTGACTCTGATTCAAACGGGAACTTTAGAAATTACGGCGGCGGGGTTGAGTATTCCTGGAGTCTTTGTAGCCGTGCTAGGAGCATTAATCGCTATTTATCTATGGGGGCTAATTAATCAGCGTGGAAATATTTAGGGAAGTATTTAGGAGATTGGTAGATGAATTGTAAACAAGCTACCTTTTCCTAATTTAGAAGTAACGGCAATTGTCCCTTGGTGGGCGGTGACAATCCGATGTACCAAATGTAGTCCAAGCCCACTACTAGATTGTTTGTGACTACCTTTACGAAATCTTTGAAATAAGAAATCTTGCTCAATTTCTGACATCCCAACTCCAGTATCTTCGACATCAATAGTTACAAAATTATTGATATCCTCCTTAGAGCTAACAAGTGATAAGCCCAGTCTTAATTCCACAGATCCTGTATCGGTAAATTTAATGGAATTACCAATCAGATTAGTGAGCATCCGTCGCAGTTCGAGATAGTCTCCATTCACTATTAGTTTATTAGGATCATGAGCAATTTCAGCGATCGCTCTGAGTTTTAACGTAATTCCTTTGTCATCAGCAAGGGGTTGGAGTTCTGTAACTACTTCTTGGGATATTTCCCACAGATTGCAAGTGATAAGGGTGAACTCTTTATTTCCTGACTCATAACAATGGACTTCTAGTAATGTATTGACAATATCTAGGAGATTCTTATTACTCCGAATCATTGCCACGACCGCTGTGTGCATATCAGGTGAAATTGGGCAAAATGCTTCTTGATCAAACAGCTTTAGCATTAAATCCGCCGCCACAATTGGAGTTTTAAGATCGTGGGTGAGATGGGTAATAAAGTCCTGTTGTTGTCGTTCTAGTAGTCTCAGTTCTTGATTTTTGCGGGCAAGGTGAGCATGACTTTCGTGCAGACGTTGATCTGCGGAGACTGACTCCATAATTGACTGATACACTCGAATGGCATTACGCAGAATTAGAGGTAAAGTTTTTGAGGATATTAAAGTTTTTGGGAGGTAATCAGTTGCGCCAGATTTCATCATTTTTATGGCAACTTGCTCATCTCCCTGCCCCGTTAATACCACAATTGGAGAATTTACATTAAGTTTGTTAATTGATTCGATTAATGATAAGCCATTTTGATCGGGGAGCTGATAATCGACAAAGATACAGTCAAAGGTTTGGGTTTGGAGGATAGCGATCGCTCCAGCAGCGTCTACAGCTTCAGTGAAACATATTTTCATACCTGGCTGTTTAAGCGCACGGCGAATGGCTTGACGATCCACATCATCATCATCAACAATTAAGATATTTAAGGGTTGTTCTTGCATAAATCAAAGCATCTCACAGGATGACCAATATTTATTTAGGAGTACCATCATCTCTACAAATGCCATAAAGGAAAAAGGTTTAATTAAATAGCCCGCTACGTTATAGTTATAGGCATCAATTTGATCGCGATCGGCATTAGATGTCGTTAGTACCACAACTGGGGTTGGCTTTAGCAGTGGATCATTCCGTAGTACTTCTAAAAACTCAATTCCATTCATTTGCGGCATATTCAAGTCTAGTAAAATGAGGCGGTGATCGTTAGGTAGTATTCCCTTGTTACCATTATCACCGCGAAGTAAGCTTAGAGCCTCTATGCCATTATTAGCGATATAAAGTGAGTTATTAATATTCCCTTTTTTAAATGCCCGTTGCACATTCATTATATCTACTTCATCATCTTCAATTAGTAGAATATTCATTATTTATCAATCCTGTTAATCTTTAATTGAAATTTCATAGCTCCTTCCTAGTTAAGGATTATTATATGGAATCCTATTTTGAACAGCTTAGAAATTGAATGAAATTATATACTACTCCCTTCCCAGTTAAAAACTAGACCATCAAAAAACAGGCTTTGACTATATCTTAGGCTTGGCTAATGTCCAATTGGACGGTGGGAAGAGAGTAAGTAGGTAAAATAAATTGGAATTGATATATTTTAGCCAAAAATCATGGTAAATAGGCTTCTGGCAAAAAATCACCCATTCCGAAGCCCCCTAAATCCCCAATTCTGGGAACTTTAATTTTCAGACCCCTCAGAATTGGGGGCAGGGGGCTGAGTAGATTCTTTATAGGAAATCTCCTAAAGCTGCGCCCTACAATTTTAATTATCTTCAATGTATATAAACTTTCTTAAATATTCTCTCCGATCCATCATACAAGAAACTTCAAGTTAATTAGTTCTATTAAGTGATAGAGATTAGCAACTTAGCTCAATCTCTCGATGGGAAGATTTAGCCAAGTAAAGTGAAAAGATGCACCTTTGCCCAGCTCAGATTTTAGCCAGATCTGACCGCCTTCACTTTCAACAATCTTTTTGACGATCGCTAGTCCAATTCCTGTACTTTCTTTAACATCACGGGCTTGTAAGGTTTGAAAGACATTAAAGATTCTTTTATGGAATTGTGGATTAATGCCTTTGCCATCATCGGTAACTGCAAATTCGTAGCGATCGCCTCCTAAATCAATAGCCGAGATCTTAACTAAGCCAGATTGACTGGGATGGTGCTTAATGGCATTATCAATTAAATTAGTAAAAACCTGCTTTAAGAGCAACTTTCGCCCATTTAAGGTAGGCATAGACATAATATCAATCTTGAAAGTCTCGGCAGGCTCAAGGGTCTCCATAATTTCCGCCAATAGAACCCCCACATCAATAGATTCGACTTGCGTAGGTACCCGCCCCACACGAGAATATTCTAAAAGCCCATCTAATAGCGCATCCATGCGATGAACCCTACGTCGTAATAGTTGCATTTGAGCTTGATTTTCTATAGAAATCTCACCCATTAAATCTTCTTCAATCCATTCTGAAAGATTAGAGATCGCCCGCAAAGGAGCCTTGAGGTCATGGGATGCCACGTATGCAAACTGATCAAGATCATTATTCCGCTCTGCTAATAGCCAATTGGTCACACTTAAGCTTTTATTTAATCGAGCTAGTTCATCTGACCGAGCTTGAAGTTTAGCTGCCGTTTGTTGGCGTTCAGTCATATCTCGAATGATCACTATCTGGCGGTGATTCACCGAAATTTCACTAAAAGAAACCTCAATGGGAAAAAAGCTACCTTGCCTATGCTTCCCCGTATCATAATTAGCTTCAGTTAAATCAGGTGTTGGCGCTAAAAGTAGCCTCCAGTCTTTACCAATAACTTCGGCACTAGTATAACCAAACATCCGCACGGCAGCATCGTTAAAACTCTCAATTAAATCTTGTCCATCTAGAATAATTACACTATCCAAAACACTTGCAACTACTGTTTTCGCAAGATTTTTACTTTCGTATAAGTATCGTCCTCGTTCTTGTAACTCCTCAACCAGTTTAATAAATAAAACAATGGCGATCGCTGTTCCCAAGGCACTAATAATTAAGCTCCCCCAAAGGATAGTTGTCTGCACTCCTAATTGAGATATTAATGTTTGTTTGCGAATAATTAGCGATCGCTTTTCTTCTTGTTCCAACTGCTCGATTATCAAGCGAATTCGATCCATTTTTGTTTTACCTTGTCGCAATAGCTGATTTTGCCTAGTTGGTGGGTTTTCTCGTCTCAGGTTATTGATAGACCGCAGCACCTGCTGGAATTGCATTAATCTCTGCTGGGATAGTTGTGCTAATTCTTGCGATCGTTCTAATTGTAGAGAATTTTCTTGGAGAAGATATTGCAGGCGGCTAAGCAAATCAGGTAAATTATTTGAGGCAACTTGATAAAATTCGAGAAAATCAGCCTGAGGATTAATGTAATATCCCCGCACACTTGTTTCGGCATTTAACAGGGAAATTAGAATTTCTTGATTGATTTGCAGAACATCCTGCGTGCGTTGAACGTACTGCTCTGATTCTATCACTCCCTGTGTTAACCAATTATGAGTACCAACTGATGCTACGATGCAAGTCATGGGAATTAATAACGGAATCAGTAACCGATAACTCAAATTAAGTCTCTGCCACTGAGTTTTAAAGATTGGAAATGATATGGGAAAAGGCATATTAAAACTCTTTATTCTTTTAGTAACGGATGTTACATGAAAGTCTTGAAACCCCTACTAGATATTATCATCATGAGTAACCAATTATATGGTTTTCAAGGCAATCATTGGCTAGATCCTAGTTGAAACTTAGATATGTTCAAATAGTTCTGCGTAAATGTGTTAGCAAAAAAGATGGTAAGCAAGAAAGGAATAACTTGAGAAGATATATGGGAATTAATTTGTGGTATGTTTGAGTATAAACCTTCTCATTTAAATTC
>CASBQR010000228.1 GCA_949127865.1 Synechococcales cyanobacterium PMM_0082 | reverse complement strand
TTAAATTATTAAAAATCTTAGATTTCAGCATTTTGAATGAAACTGCTAAACCATAGATAAGTAAAGATTATAAAACCACTATCTTAAGAAGTATAAATACTGAAATAAATTTTTACGGTTATGGCAGGTATACTGGAGTTAATAAATAAGGTTTAGAAATATTAAGAGGAAAAGGCCTTGATTCTAAGCGGTTACGAATACTTTTTAGTATTTTTGCTAGTTTGCACGTTTGTCCCTATTCTTGGATTAGTTTTAGCAAAGCTTCTTAGCCCTGCGATCGCTAGTCCCGCCAGTCGTACCACATACGAGTCTGGATGCGAACCAAAAGGCGGGGCATGGATACAATTTAACATTCGCTATTATATGTTTGCCCTTGCCTTTGTTATCTTTGATGTAGAAACTGTGTTTTTATATCCTTGGGCAGTGGCATTTAGTCAACTGGGAATAATAGCTTTTATTGAAGCTTTAATTTTTATTTCGATCTTGGTTTTAGGTCTTGTATACGCTTGGCGCAAAGGAGCTTTGGAATGGTCATGAAGGCAGAGAATGTTAATTTAGATTTTAGTATCGAAGATCAAAAACAACGCTTAATTAACCCCATTGAGGAGTCTAGAGTTACTCAAGACTTATCTAATAACGTAGTTCTTACTACCCTTAATGATCTTTACAATTGGGCAAGAATGTCTAGCCTGTGGCCGATGCTCTATGGCTCTAGCTGCTGCTTTATTGAGTTTGCAGCAATGTTAGGTTCTCGGTTTGATTTTGATCGCTTTGGTTTATTGCCTCGTTCCAGCCCCAGACAAGCAGATTTAATCATTACTGCTGGCACCGTAAACATGAAATTGGCTCCTGTCCTAGTGAGGCTATACGAACAGATGGCAGAGCCTAAATACGTGATTGCGATGGGGGCTTGCACGATTACTGGTGGGATGTTTAGTACCGAATCCTATACAACTGTACGCGGAGTTGATAAGCTCATCCCAGTTGATGTTTACTTGCCTGGTTGTCCTCCCAGACCCGAAGCTATTTTTGATGCGATTATTAAGCTACGCAAAAAGATTGATGCTGAGGGTTATATTGAGAAATCAAGAATTTCCCGAACTCACCGCTTTTATACGGTTAAGCATGACATGAAGGTCGTTGAGCCTATTCTGACAGGTCAATATTTAGAAAATCCTACCCGTATGGTACCTCCAAAAGCCCTAGTCGAGTCAGGGATTGCTTTGCCTGCCCTAGAAATTACTAAGAAGCAGGAGGTAGAAATTAATGGCTGAAGAAGTTAAATCATCAGAAGAACTAACCGCAACTGGAGCGATTTCTACTACAGATAAGATCTCGGGATGGCTAACAAATAATGGTTTTAGTCACGAGTTTCTAGGATTGGATCATCAAGGTGTACCTATGCTTAATGTGGAGAGGGAATATCTTTTACCTTTTGCCACAGCCCTCTATGCCTATGGTTTTAATTACCTGATGTGCCAATGTGGTTATGATTCTGGCGCAGGATCTGATCTTGTTAGTACCTATCACCTTGCTAAGCTGACTGATAACCCTGAGACTAAACCTGAAGAAGTGAAGGTAAAAGTTTTTTTGCCTCGCAACGATCCTAAGGTACCATCGGTTTACTGGATTTGGAAATCGGCAGATTGGCAGGAAAGGGAAACCTACGATATGTATGGCATTATCTATGAGGGGCATCCAAACCTGAAGCGAATTTTAATGCCTGAGGATTGGGTAGGGTATCCCATGCGAAAAGATTACATTACCCCAGACTTTTACGAACTCCAAGATGCATACTAAATTTATTTAACCCTAACTCAAGCATCCGTATGGGTGCTTTTTTTATTAAATATCGGCAATTCTAGCCAAACCGTAGCACCCGATATAAGATAAATATGAACTAAAAATGAAGTATTAAATCCCTGAAAACTAACCGATCGCCAAATCTCAATATAGCCTTCACCACTTTTATTGCTGTATTTCTAGCTGAAATTGGCGATAAAACTCAAATTGCCACCATGATGATGACAGCTGAGTCTGATTTACCTGTAGTTGTGTTCTGTGGGGCGGCGATCGCCTTGATTTTAACTAGTTTTTTAGGAGTAATAGCAGGAAAATGGCTCTCCCTAAAATTTTCTCCCTATTGGCTAGATACTTTAGCAGGACTAAGTTTTATTATCTTGGCGATCGGGTTACTGTGGGATGCTACACGCCCCCTTTAGGTTTAAGCGCAAGCAAAAACTCAAATTTAGTTGTGTTTTTGTTTGGTACTGAAGCCGTAGCCCCAATTCCTCGGACTGTATTGATTAATGCTTTAACTTCAGGTGTAATTGCTGACTGTTCCGCAGGTGGAATAAACCGACTACTATACCAACCCCAAGCCTTATCCATATCTAAGTAAAAATAGCCAATATTATTCTTATCCAAAGATCCGATTACCGCCTTAAAAGTAGGAGAACTTTCCAAAGTATTACTAGGCTTGGTGATCGCTCCAACTAAAGCACCCACGGAGAGAAACAAAGTATCCTTTTGGTACCAACCATGCCCAACGGAAAATCCTGGAGCTTGGGGACTCGTCCATTCAGTTACAGGTACTCCATTAATATCTTTGGTCGCAACTTGCAAACCATTACCTGTGACAAAGGTATCAAGCTTTTTTAAAGTAGCTTCAGCGACGGGTCTATTAGTAGTTTGGAAGATTAAAGCTGGTCCAACTCCTGATTGCGCTAATATTCCTTCCGAAGATGCGATCGCTCCAATTGCATATTCACCATCCATCCAGCCAAATACATCTTTATCTAAATCCAGAGCAAGTGGTGAGTTTTTAAGGCTATTTCTAACTTCATCTAACTGGGTCTTCAGCTCAGGATCATTAGCAGCGTCTTTAGTAAACTGTTCCCATCGACTTTTAATATCAACTCCCGTGATCAAAGCCATGGTTTCAGCAGGGAACTGGGCAATCACTTTACCAGGCGCAGGTTTGTATTCGACCTTAATTAGGTTTGGATCTAAATCTGTAATCCCCTTAATTCTAACTCCGTCACTATCTACACCTAAGCCCATAGTTATAGACTTAACAGATTTTAATTGGGTTAGGGTTTGCGGCGGAATTGGTCTAGGATTTGGACTTAAAGCTATTAATTTCTCGACAGAGTTGGCAAAATCAGGCACATAAAATTGAATTAAAGAAGTCTTTAGCTCTAAACTCACAGGGGCGATCGCTGTCGCCAAGGAATCTGCCCCTTGAAAAGTATCAATTGCCCTTTCTACGGAATTTGTCTGTGGTGAAAATACCGCATAATCACCGAGTAAAGCTACACTTGTAGGCTTGCCATTATCCCCAGTTACTAAAGAAATCTGTACACCCTTATGATCTTTTTGGGTTACTTTAGCTTTTCCCTTGACTTTATCAAAAAATTGAGCTGCTGCTACCTTATCCTTAATTTGGACTACAACTACAACTTTAGGATCAGAACTATCAATATTAGCCTGAGCAAGTTTAGAGGTAGAAACAGGTAATAGTTTGGGTAAAGTTTGAGCCTTGGGCGTAGTGACCTCTGGGGGTAGTAATGCGATCATCACATCCCCTGCCCAAGGTTTAATATCAGTTGTATAGCTCAAATCTCCACTACTTAATGATTGCTTTTCTATCTTTTGGAGTTCTTCGTCAAGGTATTTTTTAACCTCAGGAGATTGAAACTGCTCTAACTGTGCCCAAGCGTTAGGATCTCCCGAAATTGATGCCGCAAATAACACTTGCTTGGGGATAATTTTGGCAATATCCATAACACCAGAAACACCAGAGGGAGAGATTTGCTTATAAATAAGATACGCTCCAATTCCACCCGCTATAACTACTAAACCTCCGATTACAGGAAGTAGAAAATTCGATTTTTGTTCAGACATAGTTTTATTTCAGATTGAATTTGACTAAGTACCCCTAGCTCTGAGCAAGAATATCATTATATTGAATCTAGAGCTAACCAATTCATCCCTAGATGAGAATGATGTAGAAGATTATGTTACGCTTTTTTAATACTATGTAATTATTGAAAATCGTGACTGTTCGTGTTCGTATTGCTCCAAGTCCAACTGGGAATCTTCATATTGGCACTGCTCGTACTGCCTTGTTTAATTGGCTTTATGCAAAACATAACCATGGAGAGTTTATCCTGCGTATTGAAGATACTGACCAAGAGCGATCGCAGGATCAGTACACGCAAAATATTCTTGAAGGCTTAAAGTGGCTAGGCATTGACTATGATTCTGGTCCATTTTTTCAAACCCAAAGACTAGAGCAATATCGAGCAGCAGTTCATCTACTCTTGGATCAAGGACTTGCCTATTATTGCTACTGTTCAGAAGCAGAACTAGAACAGATGCGGGAAGAGCAGAAAGCAAAAAAGCAAGCTCCCCGTTACGATAACCGTCATCGACATCTCACCAAACAACAACGCACCGAATTTGCTAACGCAGGTAGAAAGCCTGTTATCCGTTTCGTAATTGAAGAACCCCGTGAGCTAACTTGGTTGGATCTGGTACGGGGCGATGTAACTTGGAATACCCGTGATCTTGGCGGGGACATTGTTATTGCTAGGGTAGATGACCAAGGGCAAGTATCTTTGCCTCTGTACAATTTTGCTGTAGTTATAGATGACATTGCTATGGAAATCACCCACGTGATTAGAGGAGAAGACCATATTGCTAATACTGCTAAACAAATTTTAATTTACGAAGCCTTGGGAGCGGAGATTCCTAAATTTTCCCATCTACCTCTGATTCTTAATGCTCAAGGGGCTAAAATTTCTAAACGAGATGGGGCAACTTCCGTATTTGAATTTCAGCAAATGGGTTATGTGCCTGAAGCTTTTAATAATTACATGGTGCTATTAGGGTGGTCAGATCCTAATGGTAGAGAGATTTTTTCACCATCAGAAGTCGCTGAGGTATTTGAGTTTGAGCGGGTTAATAAATCAGGAGCAAGGTTTGATTGGGATAAGCTCAACTGGATCAATAGTCAGTATCTGCACAATATGGATCCAGAAATTCTTTGCGATCGCCTGATTCCATTTTGGCAAGCCGCAGGTTTTAATCCAAATTTTGAGCGCAACTGGCTGATTGATCTAGTGAAATTAATTGCTCCTAGTCTTACTGTGCTTACCGATGCTGTTGATATGGCAAGGTATTTATTTATTGATAATTTGGAATATACAGAAGAAGCGATCGCTATTCTCAAGGCAGAATCAGTGAAACCAATTTTAATAGCTTTAGCTCAGGCTCTCAAAGATACTCCAACTTTGACTCCTGATTCAGCATCTAGCTTGATCCAAAGTATCGCTAAATCTCTAAATCTCAAAAAAGGAGCAATTATGAAACCTCTACGCTGCGCCTTATCTGGAGATATTCATGGGCCTGATCTAATCTCATCATTATTGCTTTTAGCCCAAAGAGGAGTCGCCGTCACTAGAATTGAAACCGCTTTAGAAATCAACTAAGTTTGCTTTTCTAGTTCTACTGGGGGAGTTCAAAGATTATCTTAGTAGTGATACTATTAATGGCAATAATTGAAATTAGAGTTGAAAAATGCAATCTGATCGGTTAACTTACCCCAGTGATGAGCAAAATATTCAAGCTATTCCTGTTGGATATTACAATCCTCAAACCTATAGCCTTAAGCGGTTTTTGGCGATCGCGAAACGCCGAATAAGAGTTATAGTTATCGTTGCTACGACAGTATTTGGAGTTAGTTTAGCTTGGTCTCTTACCCGTACGCCAATATACATGACTAATTTTCAGGTTTTAGTTGAACCAATTAAACCAAAGGCATCAGCATTTCAGGCTGGGTTTAGTGAGGCTATCGAACAGACGAATTTCCCAACTTTAATTCAAGTATTGCGTAGTCCTAAGCTACTTAACTTGGTAGCAGAATCCCTAAAATCTCTATACCCTGACTTGAATTACGGAGCTTTAGCCACTAACATTGAAATTATCCGAATTAAAGAAACCAATATTATTAATATCAGCTACAACGATAAAGATCCTGAAAAAGTGAGGGCAGTTGCTGAGAAGATAGCTGAAATTTACCTTAATTATGGTCGTGAGCTAAAAGAAATTAATATCCAACAAGGTATTAAATTTGTGGAACAGGAATTACCAAAATCTCAAGTAACCTACAATAATATCCAAGCAAAACTAGAATCTTTTAGGCAGAAATATAGTTTAATTGATCCTCTAAATCGGGCTGCTGAGCTTTCTACAATGTTAAATGGCGTTCAGCAGCAACAGGAATCAAATAAAGCAAATATCATTGAATTAGAAGCTTCCTATAAGATTTTACAAAGGCAACTTGGGTTTGATAGTGATCAGGCGATCGCCGCATCAGGATTAAGTGAATCTCCCCGTTATCAAGGCTTACTGAATCAGTTACAAATAGTAGACGCCAGAATTGCCCAAGAATCCCAACGATTTCAAGCAGATAGCCCCCAAGTCCAAGTACTTAAGGAGCAGCGTCAAGCCATACTCCCCCTTCTAGAGCAAGAAGCAGCTAAAGTATTAGGAACAGAACCAACCCCAAATAATACTGGAAACCTAACTGGAGTTTCATTAGACCTCAATAAGCAATTTGTTACAACTGCAAACCAGTTAAAAATCTTACAAACCCAAGTCATAGCCTTAAAAGCTACAGAAGCAAGATTAAAGCAGGACTTTGCCCTAGCACCATCATTACTTAGACAGTACACCGATCTGCAAAGGCAACTTGCAATTACTAACTCCAGCCTCGAAAGATTCTTAATTACCCGTGAAAATCTCAAGGTTGAAGCTGCCCAAAAAGGTGAAGCATGGAATCTAATTTCTAGTCCCTTTCTCCCTTTCTTTCCAGTATCTCCTAATACTCCCCAAAACTTGACCCTAGGACTCTTAGGAAGTCTATTTCTAGCAGGAGTAGCAGCTTTACTAGCCGAAAAATTAGATGATGTCTTTCATTCCCCATCGGATCTCCAGCAAACCATGCGCCTTCCTATTCTTGGCACTATTCCCTTCCGCCAAGAACTAAAAGATGCAGGTAGATCATCTAGAGCATTACCCAGTTCTGCCGAAGCAAAACAATTACTAGTTTCTAAACCTTCAAATACTTCTAAAGCATCGGGATCAAAGTATTACAACTATGGCTATAACTCATCTAGATTTATTGAATCCTTTAGAACTCTCCACACTAGTATTAAGCTCCTTAATAACGGTTCATCTGTCAAGTCACTGGTTATAAGTTCAGCTTTGCCCTCAGATGGTAAATCTACTACTGCCTACCAATTAGCTGTGGCATCTGCTGCTATGGGACAGAGAGTTCTCCTCGTTGACGCTGATCTCCGCCGTCCTCGAGTTCATGTGCGCTCTAGCTTGCCAAATCATCAAGGCTTAAGTACGGCGATCGCCAATGATATAGAAGTGCTTGAGGTAATTCAGCAATCAACCTTAGATGAACGACTATATATTTTAACTGCAGGTCAAATTCCACCTGACCCTACTAGATTACTTTCTTCACCTAAAATGAAGCAAATTATGGATATATTAGAAGCAAATTTTGATTTGGTTATCTATGATACTCCACCTGTGCTTGGTTTTGCTGACAGTCTGTTACTCTCTAGTAATACCGATGGTTGTATCTTGGTAGTGGGATTAGGCTACACTGATCGGATAGCAGTATCCGAAGCTCTAACCGCTTTTCAGTCTGCGGGCAGTCCAGTATTAGGAATGGTTGCTAATTGCCTGAAGAAACATACTGCTGATGATTTAGTCTATGGACAAACCTATGGTCGTTACTACTATACGGAGCGAGTTAAGACCCAACAGGCTGCCTCCTAAAGTCTAGTCATTCCCTTATCAAATTGAGCTAAATCATATTGTGAATGGGTAAGATTATTTGATGCTTACTAGATTAAGCATGGGCAAATTAGCTTTATCATGAAAATTTTCTGGCTGAGTAGATGGATAACCCTTTGATCGCACCTAATTTACGTATCTGTCATTTAGCTAAATATTATCCTCCCAATGCTGGGGGTATTGAAACTCACGTCCAAACTCTTGCCCTTGCCCAAGTTAATTTGGGAGCTGAAGTCAGAGTAATTTGTGTGAACGAATCGGACTCTAGAGGGAATATCTCATCTAGGACTAAAACCATTGAAGAGTTTGATGGCGGAGTAGAGGTTATTCGAGTAGGTAGAGTATTTTCTCTATTCAAATTTGATTTTTGTCCCGAGTTTTTTAAATACTTCGCACAGCTAACACAGGATTCTTTCGATATTGTGCATTTGCATACTCCCAATCCAACCATGTTGCTTGCGTGGTTATCAGCAAACATAATTAATAGATTGCAGAATAAGAAAAATATTCCCTTAGTTATTACTCATCATAGCGACATCATTAAGCAAAAATTCTTGAAATATATTCTTAGACCATTTGAATATGCAACCTATAACCAAGCGGTTGGTATATTAACTGACAGCGAAAATTATATTCAAGGGTCAAAGTTTCTTCAAACCTTTAGTAATGTTAAAGCTTTACCTTTAGGTTTAGATTGTTCTATTTATAACCATCCATCCGAGCAAGCTTTAAAATATGCGGCTAGCCTAAAAGCAAAATATGGAGAAATTATTTGGGCTTCAGTTGGTAGGCTGGTTTACTATAAAGGGCTAGATATTGCAATTAAAGCTCTAGCATTAGTGCCAGGCAAGTTAATTATTGTTGGTGTTGGCGGTCTGGAGCAGGAATTAAAAAACCTTGTGCAAGAGCTTAATTTACAAGATAGAGTGATTTGGCTAGGCAAGATTAGTAATGAAGAATTAGTTGGTGTATATCATAGTGCTAAGGCTTTGTGGTTTCCATCTAATGCTCGCAGTGAAGGTTATGGTTTAGTCCAAATAGAAGCTATGGCAAGTGGTTGCCCAGTTATAAATGCTGATATTCCTTGTAGTGGAGTCACTTGGGTCAGTCGGCATCAGCAGGAGGGTTTGACAATTCCTTTGAATGATTATTTAGCTTTAGCTCATGCTGCTCAAGCTCTATTGGATTCACCTAGCTTGCGTGCTCACTTAGTCGTAGGCGCTTACAAGAGATTAGAAGAATTTGATCATATCATTATGGCAAAACGTAGCCTTGAGATCTATGATACTTACTTGTTATCAGATCAAAAAAACACTCGACTATCTCAATCAAAAAATTACCAAAAAACTTTGCCTTATAGCTGATTTAGGTAGCTTAAAAGGTCAGCCATCTCTTCTAGTGCTGGTTGAAACTGAGGCATTGGCGGCGTTTCACCACTAACAACTTGAT
Source organism: Synechococcales cyanobacterium PMM_0082 (assembly GCA_949127865.1). Classification (GTDB taxonomy): domain Bacteria; phylum Cyanobacteriota; class Cyanobacteriia; order Pseudanabaenales; family Pseudanabaenaceae; genus PCC-7502. The sequence continues at coordinate 12,045 of CASBQR010000228.1, read as the reverse complement.
GTACTAATTTTGATTTTGATAGTCTCTCTGAAACATTTTTTAAACTTGGTCCAACTTTACCATCAGCCCATAGTCCATGACAGGCAACACAGTTCATGACAAATATTGACCTACCTTTGGTGGGATCACCCTCAATTTTGAGAACTGCCTCAGTATAAGAATCGGTTTTGGTTATTAAAAAAGTTGATACTACGCTAATAAAACACAGTGCTAATACTAAAAAAATAATTATGAGGATATTACGCGATCGCTTAGGATGAGGATCTGAATTTAATACTTGATTATTCACAGAAATTGACCTTTTCCTAATACGTAGTTGTAAGTTATTACTTCTTAGCCTTCTAAATCTAAATTTATAAGGATTTTCAAGTACAAACTATATAAAAATTTACTATTACTAATATATCTTAAACATTTCTGTGAATCAAACTTATCTTTCAAGGATACCTGTAAGCTTTTGAATATTTTGTCGCACTGATGAAGCCGACGTATGTAAAGCCTTCAGTTCTACCTCTGATAGATCAATCTCGACCACAGAGTTAACACCATCGGTACCCAATTGAGCAGGAACACCCATAAATAGACCACTTAACCCATATTCCCCCTGTAAGTATGCAGCTACTGGCAAAATTCGCCTCCGATTTTGGAGAATTGACTCTACCATGAGGTAAGTTGCTGAAGCAGGGGCAAAATAGGCGCTTCCCTTTTGTAATAGTCTTACAATTTCAGCTCCACCATTACGAGTACGCTCTACAAGTCTGGTAATAGTCTCAGTCGCAAGTAATTCCGTAATTGGCACTCCGCTAACAGTAGAATAGCGGGGTAGTGGTACCATTAAGTCTCCATGTCCACCCATTACCATTGCGGTAATATTATTCATAGATATTCCCAGTTCCATGGCTATAAATGCTTGAAATCTTGAAGCATCTAAAATTCCTGCCATTCCCATAACTTTATTTGGGGCAAACCCACTGACCTTCCAAACTAAATAGGTCATTACATCTAAAGGGTTAGTGACGGTGATAATTACAGCATTAGGAGAATGGGCGATCGCCTTGAGGGTAACTTCAGTCACAATCTTGGCATTAATTTTTAGTAAATCATCACGACTCATTCCCTCTTTACGTGGCACTCCCGCTGTAATTACAATTACGTCAGAGTCTTTAGTCAATTGGTAGTCATCTGTCCCAATAACTTGGCGATCGTGATTTTCTAAAGCCCCTGCTTGGGTTAAATCTAAGGCTATACCTTGAGCTCTACTTGATACTACATCCAATAAAATTACATCTGCCAGATTTTTCTCAACTATCCTTTGGGCTAAGGTGCTACCAACATTACCTGCCCCAATTACACTGACACGAGGGTGAGAAATATGATGCGGACTGAGCTTAAACATAGTTGCAGCGATTAATTCTAAGTTGATAATCCACAATACCTTATCTAAATAATCGACATTGGTTCCGCAGCATCTGGCGATGAAATTAGCACACAGCAAGGGATGTAGACTTTGACAGAAAAATTCAGTATAGTAGTACCCGAACCCAAAATTAGAACCTTTAGACGTTTGCGTCCAATAATATAGAAGGAACGGGATTGGGCGGACTTGAACCGCCGACCTAGCGCTTAGGAGGCACTTGCTCTATCCAACTGAGCCACAACCCCAGACTATTTAACTTTACTAGTAAATAGCTTTATTTTTTCTGATTATACGAAAAATTCTAACTTAACCTATTAATGCCGCGATCGCTTGCTCTAAACATGATGGTAGTGTCTTCAAAATTTTACGTTTTTGGGCATCTACTGGCACTAAACTAACCGAGGCAGATACACATAGGCGATCGCCCTCAGGATTATTTGGATCTACCGCCTTAATCTCATAGTTAAAGGTTAAACGGATTCTTTTCGATTTAATAAAACTAGTTTTAATCAGCAATTCCTCCCCCATCTTGGCAGATTGATGATAGGACAAAGATAAATCCACAACTGGTAAATCCACACCCGCCGACACTAATTGATCAAAGCTTACTCCTGCTGATCGCAAATATTCTACCCTTGCTTCTTCCATCCAAGTAATATAGCTACCATGCCAGACAATTCCTGCATAATCTGTATGGTGGGGATAAACCCTAATCCGATAATTAAACCAGTCATTATCAGTTGATGAAAGTAGTTTAGGCATACTGTTAGTGAGTGGGTTAGAAACTCTAAATTTGATATCTCTAATTTACCGCCTATTGATGAAACAGTATGTATACCCCAAATGACTCAATCATAGTTTTTTGTAGAGCCTAGGCACGCCAATACTTCTAACTTTAGATTTTTGTAAAATTGGCTGGGTCTTGATCCCTGCGGTGTTTAGTTGGTAGTGGTGGTGAAGTGCGATCGCCCGCTAAAGCTGCGGTTGTCTCTAATGCCCGTCTTAAATGTTTGGCAGCATATATGGACATATCCCGTGGCACACTAATGCGATCGCATAAATATCGAAGAGCCAGATCGGAACCCACAGGCGGAATACAAACTTCTTTAGTCACCATATAGGTTAAGGCGCAGCGCAAAGCTTCATCGATCAAATTATCGTTTTCAGGATTTACCCGAATAATATTTTGATGGTGTTTTACTACCCGATGTAAAGCTTCGGTGGGTGCAGTTTCAGGCTCGGAATATTTTGCGTCAGGTAATCCAAACCACGAACCATGATCCACCCGTGTTTTATTAATTAAGGTTTGCGGCTCATTATTCCCATAACAGCCTCCCATTTGCGGCGGTAAGTCATGGGCATGGGTATGAAAATCGCTTTGGGTGCCTTTATAAGTGGAACGGGTTTCCATGTCATCAAACCATTGGGACAAATAGGAATTCTCTTCTCTAAGGGCATAACCTTTGTAGTAGTATAGACTGGCATGCATCCGCTCAACATAGGGAGTGAAAATGATATCTACAATTCCGAACTGATCTAGAAAATATGCACCTGAAGTTTTACTTAGAGCCTCTTCAACCATAGCTACGACATTTATGAACTGTTTACGATTATCCTGTTCTTGGCGCATGGAACTTGTGGGATAACATAACCAAGTACACCATGCCCTAAATAGAAGTCTTTCCAGTTTTCTTAAGGACAGAACGGAATTATCGTTCATACTTTGATTTAATTTGCCAAATACTCGCTCTAAAGCCATCAAAATTTCATCACTTTCGGTAATAATTTTGCCATCAATGGCGATCGCTGGCAGCATTCCCGAAGGTACGATCCGTTTATACCAATTTTCTTTTTCGCCATAGCAAAACATCGTTACTTTTTCAATGCGATAGGGAATTTGTTTCTCTTCTAACCACAGCCAAATTTTTTGACAGTAGGGACACCAGGCGTGATGATCTCTAAATAAGGTTACGCGCACATCTGCCTCTGTTTGTCCAAATAGGCGTAGCCGAGCATGGGCGTTAGTATGTCCATTAATAGGATCGAACTGAAAATGGGATACAGCTTCTAACTCTTTCCAACTTAGGGGTGTGGTTGTCATTATTACATTTTAGGTATCGTAGGCTCTGGATACTTGATGTTATATCAAAAACCTTTAATTTTCCCTGTGGGCTAAATAATCTAAGTTAGTATTTAATAGACGATCTAACAGGTTTATCTGGAGTCATTAATGAGAGCAGTGCTAATGGCAGGTGGAACAGGCACAAGACTGCGACCACTGACCTGTGATCTTCCTAAGCCCATGGTATCAATCTTGAACCGTCCGATTACCGAGCATATTATCAACTTGCTCAAACGTCACGGTATTCGGGAAGTAATTGCCACACTCCATTACTTACCTGATGCGATTCGTGACTATTTTGGCGATGGTAGTGATTTTGATATCAAGATGCGTTATGTGGTTGAAGAAGATCGACCCCTAGGTACCGCAGGTTGCGTTAAAAATGTTGAGAGCTTACTTGATCAAACTTTTCTGGTGATTAGCGGTGATTGTGTTACGGATTTTGATCTAACTGCTGCTATTAAATTTCATCAAGAGCAGCGATCGCAAGCCACATTAATTTTACATAGAGTCAAGGAACCTATGGCATTTGGGGTGGTGATCACCGATGAACAGCATCGCATTCAAAGATTTTTAGAAAAACCATCTACTAGTGAAATTTTTTCAGATACCGTCAATACAGGGATTTATATTCTAGAGCCTGAGGTCTTACGCTATCTTGAGCCCAATACTCCCAGTGATTTTTCTCAGGATTTGTTTCCGCAATTATTAGAAAACTCTGAGCCTATGTATGGATATGTGGCAGATGGCTACTGGTGTGACGTTGGCTCTCTTGAAACCTATCGGCAGTCTCAGTATGATGCGATTCGGGGCAGAGTTTTTTTAGACTTAAGCTATGGGCAACAGCGCACAGGCGTATATGTGGGGCAGGAAACTTTTATTGATCCCTCTGCCACCATTGCGGATCCAGTCATGATTGGCGATAACTGTGTGATCGGGGCAAGGGTAACAATTTCTGCAGGTACGATTATTGGTGATCACGTTACCATCGGCGCTGATACTGATTTACAACGTCCAATTATTGGCAATGGTGTATTTATTGGTGAAGAGTGTCACATTTGGGCTTGTGCGATCGCCCGCAATGCCAGAGTTGGTAAACGCAGTCATGTCATGGAAGGGGCGGTGGTGGGTTCAGGCTCCATCCTTGAAGAAGAAGTAAGAATTTATCCCGATGTGCGGATCTGGCCCAGTAAGAAAGTAGAAGCAGGGGCAACCCTTAACCATAACTTGATATGGGGTTCTACTGCCAGTCGTAACCTGTTTGGGCATCGCGGTGTGTCAGGCTTGGCAAACGTGGAAATTATTCCTGAATTTGCGGTCAAACTTGGAGCCGCCTATGGTGCCACTTTACGAACTGGAGCGCAGGTAATGGTGTCACGGGATCAACGTCCAATTTGTCGCATGGTGACGCGATCGCTAATTTCGGGCTTAATGTCAGTGGGTGTGAATATTCAAAACCTCGAGGCTACAGCCATTCCCATTGCTAGGTTTATTGCTCCCACTCTGGGCGTAGTTGGAGGAGTTCATGTGCGGATTCATCCCGATCGCCACGATCATGTTTTGATTGAATTTCTGGATAGTAATGGTATTAACCTCAGTAAAGCCTTAGAAAAAAAGATTGAAGGCACGTATTTTAAGGAGGATTTTCGCCGCGCTCGGATCGAAGAAATTGGTGAAATTACCTATCCTTCCCGCATTTTGGATTATTACAATAGTGGCTTTGCCCAAAACTTAAATACTGAAACTATTCGATTTAGTTCTTGCAAAAAAGTTGTAATTGATTATGTCTATGCTGTGTCAGGTGCAGTTTTACCAAGAATTTTAGGTAAGTTTGGTAGTGATGTGATTGTGCTTAATGCCAGTCTGAATCAAATGGTACCTCCTGCTAGCGATCGCGATCGATTACTAACCCAATTAAGTGATGTGGTGATGGCAGTCAAGGCTAATTTTGGGGTGCAGGTATCAGCTAATGGCGAACGTCTGATTGTTGTTGATGATACGGGTTATCCGATTCAAGGGGAATTATTAACAGCTTTATTAATGGAAATGGCTTTAACTGCTTATCCCACTGGTACGGTGGTTGTTCCTGTCTCGGTCTCAGCCGCAGTAGATAAGATTGTCGAAAAACATCAAGGGCAGGTAATTCGGACTAAATCTAATCCCACGGAGGTTATGCTTTCTTGCGCTCGCGATCAAAATGTAATTTTAGGGGGCTGTGCAGAAATGGGGTTTATTTTCCCCAAACTGCATGCGGGCTTTGATGGGATGTTTGCGATCGCCAAAATTATTGAATGGATCACAATCCAATCCAGAAGCGTATCCGAGGTAAGGCAGGAATTGCCAGAGTTTTATTATGGCTCTGCCGTGATCAAATGCCCTTGGGCGGTCAAGGGTTCGCTGATGCGTCATCTGGTAGAATCCCATAGTCAAAATCCCTTAGATTTAACCGATGGCGTTAAGATTTTTTACACAGATCATAACTGGGTTCTGATTCTGCCTGATGCGGGAGAGCCTTTAATTAATATTTATGTAAACAGTAGCGATCGCTTAGGGCAAAGTTGGGTAGATCAGCAAATTCAAGAATTTAGTGAATATATCGACTCTTTCTGTAAAATGCAAGTAGCATTATCTCAAGATTCGGCGGTTTTAGATAATTAAGTCTGAGCTCAAACTAAATTAAGTTAGTAATTTCAAATGAGGCGACCTTGGGACAAACTTAAGCGGCACTTAAAAACCTACATTGCCGATCTCCCCTCCGAGAAATCTTCCTCTGGACTAGATGAGTTTGGGGATCTAGACCTTGAAATTCTGCAAACCAGTAATATCTATCCCCTAATCTATGATCTGATTAAATCGGAAACCAAGCGATCGCCCCGCAGCATATCCATATTTTTAGGTGGTTGTGAAGCAGATTTCCCTTTTCAGTTTATGGCTCTTAAAATTCAAGAACTTTGTGAAGTTTATAGAAAATCTGGGAGACCAGTCACTTTATTTGCAGGCGAGTGGTTTAGCGAAATTTTTCAACAAGAACAAGCGATCGCCTCTCTATTTACAGCCTTAAACACTGAATCAACCCTAGTTATAGATACAGGCATCTACCAAGACGGCAATTATGGCAGCTTAAATCTGGGCATCGGCTATTGGCAAAAAAACTCACAAACCTATAGATTTAACAAACAAAATATTAACTTTGATGATCTTGCATTGGCGCAATCACCACAAATAGAGACACCTTGGGTACAATTTCGAGAAGATTGGCTAGAAGTTATTCCTAGTTTTATAGAAATTGTGATCTCTTTGCAGCTAGATCAACATTTTTTAATCATGGATTTTCCCCCTTTACTCCCTCAGCTTTTACCAAAATATTTAATCCAAACATCCGCCTCTGAGGAGCAAAACCTAAAAGAAGCCGAGGATCTATTTACTATTCACTACCAAAATCTCTATCAAATCTTGAGTTTAGACCTAAAGCAAGTTCCCGCCCTGTTAGCAAATTTAGGGTATTTTCAGGATCAAGCCTTCGTCAAATCTCAAGTAATTCAGTTTATGGAAACTTGGTTCCAGTCCCAAAATATCCAATTTCCGTCCAACTCAGAACTTGAAAATTTAGTTATTCTGATGCAATCAGCCTTTAAACTTGAAGAATGGGTTTATATACAAAAACTAAATATCTGTTTTAACGTTATTAATGCCAATTGTCACCTCAACCTCATGAATATCCTTGCTAAAGCGGAATTTGAATTTACCGTCCCTAGAATGAATGCCCAAGGGCAAGTCCGCCGTAGTCGCACAAATCGGGCTAAATTTTTCAGCCAACCCTTAGAGCCTAACCTCGATCTAGAGATGGTATATATTCCTAGCGGTATATTCCGTATGGGATCACCTCGCCCCGAAGTTGGACATGAACCTGCAGAAAGCCCTATGCATTGGGTAGCAGTTTCTACTTTTTTTATGGGCAAATATCCGATTACTCAAGCGCAATGGCAAGCGATCGCTGAGTTGCCAATAGTAAATAAACCCTTACAACTTAATCCTTCCGAGTTTCAAGGACTAAATAGACCTGTAGAAAATATATCTTGGCATGATGCTGTGGAATTTTGCGATCGCCTTACTCTCAAAACTGGCATCCAATATCGCTTACCCACAGAAGCAGAATGGGAATATGCCTGTAGGGCTGGCACTAAAACCCCATTTTATTTTGGCGAAACTATAACTTCAGAATTTGCTAACTATGATGGCACTTATCCTTACGGCTTTGGTTCTAAAGGCGAATATCGGCAATATACAACTGATGTTGGCAGTTTTAATGGGGCAAATGAGTATGGATTATATGATATGCACGGACAGGTGTTGGAATGGTGCGCTGATCCATGGCATGAAGATTATGAAAATGCTCCCAATGATAGCAAATCTTGGCAGGAGCCAACTCAAGACCCTGACAATCGAGTTCTACGGGGCGGTTCATGGTTTAATGTGGCGGGCAGATGTCGTGCCGCTAGTCGCCATCAATATGGGGCTGATATTTGGTTAAATCACGTAGGTTTCCGAGTTGCTCTTTCAATCTAAGGAGGATCTTTGCCCTTAAAACTTGCGAATGAATTTGAGGGCGATCGCCATGGCTAGAGGCTTTAAGTTGCCTTCTCGGTCAATAGCTTGATCTAAGTTGGGTAAATCGTAATTACTATCATTACTGCCTAAATAAATTAGGCGATCGCCCCTAATCCCTTAACCGCATTTGCAAATCCTGTAATTTCCACGAAAAAAAGCACATAGACATAATCTAATTTCAGGTAAGCGATCGCCGCATTGTGCATTCGAGGCGACAAGCTATGGCTGACTGGATTACCGATAATCCCTAATATTTTGGTGGTTCCTACAACTGTCATTACTTATTTCAACCAACTGTGGGGCATAAAATCATTGACTAGACTAACCTAAACTCAATTAAGTTTTACCTTAACTTCCATTCATGTAAATGCTCTAGAGATTTTTTAGCCAAACTTCGATTCGACTTTCGAGCGATCGCACTTCACCACATAATTGAGAAATGCGTCTGTAGTCAGCTTGTTCAGCCAATTTTTTTCGCCCTTGACTTTGCTCATTCACAACTCCTTTTTTGGTAGCAAATGGCATAAAGTATAACTCTTTAGGATCTCGCTCGTTTTGGACATCTTCCCATTTCCATGTGGTAGGTAAATCACTATGTCCAGCTAGTAACCAAACCTCAAGTTCTTGCCATGCGTTCTCAGCCAGAAAAAGGCGATCGCTTGATAATATTTCTTTAGCATTTGCCTCAATCTTATCTAGCTGCTCTTTTCGATTTGGGTTGCCATCGCGATCGACGCAAAGTAAGAACAAGGTTGTCATGCCTTTACGCTCATCAATTATTTCTTTGAGGCGTTCCCATTTCAAAGCTTCGCCAATTCCCCCTAAAATCGGATCTCTTAACACTCGAACCTTCGCTTTGGGCTTACCTATTGCTGAGAGCATTTTTTCGATAATTGGTTTGAGAATATGTTGATCGTGGGTGAAATCTTCTGGAATAATCAACACATTCATCAACTTTCTTCCTCATCAGACAAAAAATATGTAGTATCTTCCAACCAACCTGATTCATGCAATCGCCCAAGGGTCTTATCTTCAGCAATTCGCCGAGCATCTGGCAAATCGAGAATTCTCTTAATACGTGATTCTGGGTGTTTGGGTAAGCGATAGATCACAGAGGCAGAATCCCAATTTTCGTGACTGAGGTAATGTAAAAGTAATGGCGCATGAGTAGTAATTAAAACCTGTTTCTGACTATCGGTTTTTTGACTACGGGCGACTTCTTGTTCCAATAGCTGCATCAGTAAATACAAGCGGGTGGGATGTATTCCGTTTTCTGGTTCTTCAAAAAAGTAGAAGTTTGAGGAGTCTTTGCTTAGAAGTGCAGCCAGTATTCCCAAAAAGCGCAATGTGCCATCGGAAGCACTATATGCAGATGTTTTATGTCCATTTTCTTCAATGAGATGTAATAAAATCTTTCCTGTAAAGTCAGAAGGGAATTCAAAATCTTCGGCATCCATTGGCGTAAGTTCTTGCAACCAACTAAGTAATATTGCTTTACGTTCTGGGTCTTGGCAAATATCTTGCATAACAGATGAGAGATTTTCTCCGCGATCGCCCAACATCGTCTGTCCTAGATTAGATGGTTGCCGCATCGCATTAGGACTAAGCTCAAAAAAACGCATATCACTCAGGGCTTGAAGAGCTATTTTAGAAAGTTGGTAAGTGATAGATTCATGAATTATAGAATTAGGTGCAGCAGCAGCTTGCCACAGGGCTGAAATTTGGCTTGAAATGATATATACCGCATCTCCACCCTCAATATCAAGACGATTAGGGTCTTTAATGAATAGATACTGTCCAAGTTCTTTCAGTTGTGTAGGTTCTTGAGTTTCATATCCTGTTGTATCGAATATGTAGTAATGATTTGGACGATCGCAAGTAAGTGATTCTAAGTTGATGTGAGGAATTAAATTTTCAGGAGTAGTAATAATCTCAATTCGATATGTAAAGCTTAAAGATTCTCCTTTCTGCCAAGTAGCGGATGGGTGAGGATTAAGATCAGGCACAACTATATCAACCTCGATCGCAAAGTTTTGAGAACCATAAAACATAATTTCCCGCAAACCACCTCGAATCCCTCGCCATTGCAAAACCCCATCAGCATATTTTTCGCCAATGATTTCAGGAATTTGATAACCCCGTGAAATACCGTGCAGAAACCTAAACGCATCACGAATATTACTTTTCCCAGAGGCATTTGTCCCGACCAAAACCGAAACTTCTCCCAAATTTAGTTCGGCATCTTGAAAGCTTTTAAAGTTTTGCAGTCGAATCCGTTTAATCATTTTAAGTAGCCTCTAAAGGGACTTCAATTTCCTAGTCTGAATCTGTAATTAGTCTAAGCCCTGCTAAGATTTGCTGTACTCTATCCATTGAAAGCCTACCAATTTTTTCTGTTAATACGGCTTTGTCTACAGTAAAGACCTGAGATACATTCACAACTGTGCTCTCTGGCAAATCAGCTTCTCCCCCATCGAGTAAGACATTCCCCATAGCCTTTGCCCGCTTCAGATTAGAAGTATAACTTTTTTAGGATAAATTTAGCTCTGACTAAAATATTCCAAATAAAAAAGAGAAGTAAATTAATACCTCTCTCTAAAATTAAATTTTGAAACTTCTTAGAAACGGCTAGAAGTAGGCTTATGGACAATAAAGCTCATGGTTTGGCACTGTTTGATATTATCAAAACCGATAACACGAATAAAACAGTTGGAATATTCAGAGCGGCAAGCTTGGATTTCGCTCAATACTTCTTGGGTAGATTTTGCACCGAATAAAGGCAACTTCCAAAGTGTCCAGAAATAGACAGTTGGTTCAGAGGTTTCGTTAAATTCGATCGCAGGGATAAAACCTTGGCTCAAAATGTACTGGATTTGTTTAGCAATCTTGGCATCGGTCAAAGGAGGAAGGTAGGAGAGGGTTTCGTAACGACGCTCTTTAGGAAGGGTTTTCATGATTTAAGTTCTATTTGAATTTGTTTAAGTAGTTGATTAGATAGAATCTGGATCGGAACTTTCAGGGCTGAGATTAAACTGGGTTACTCTTTCTAGGTAATGAACTCGGTGCTGCATATTTGCTTGGGCGATCGCTGCGATCGTCATTTCAGGCAAAAACTCTGTCACCTCATCAGCTAAATGCGCTCTTACGATCATTATCCGAAACGCAAGGGGCTGATCGACTTCAATTAACTCTTGGATATAAACTTCTCCATCTTGGATTTTGCCCGTTGCGGAGAAATTACTTAACCAAATTGCTAAAGGCGGATTAGTTTCGCTTAACTGCGATATGACTATGCGTACCGCTTGATAGGTCAGATAACTAGACAGAAACTTTGTTGTATCTTTTGCAACCTGTTTTAGATCCATGGTTCGCCAAGAAGAATTTGTAAAGGTGAGAAGTTAAAAATAAATAAATATAATTTAATTCCCACCATAACTGAATGACATCAATTAGACGGTATCCACAGCCTCAAATTCAAACTTGATTTCCTTCCAAAGTTCGCAAGCAACCGCCAGTTCGGGAGACCACTTAGCAGCTTCACGAATAATGTCTCCACCTTCACGCATCAGGTCACGACCTTCGTTACGAGCTTCCACGCAAGCTTCAAGCGCCACACGGTTAGCAGTTGCACCAGGTGCATTACCCCAAGGATGTCCTAAGGTTCCACCACCAAATTGGAGAACGGAATCATCACCGAAGATTTCAACTAGAGCAGGCATGTGCCAAATGTGGATACCACCAGAAGCTACAGCCATTACACCAGGCATAGATGCCCAGTCTTGGGTGAAGTAGATACCACGGGTTTTATCTTGTTCCACGTAGTTTTCACGTAATAGGTCAACAAAGCCTAAGGTAATTGCCTTATCGCCTTCTAACTTACCAACAACGGTACCAGTGT
>CASBQR010000227.1 GCA_949127865.1 Synechococcales cyanobacterium PMM_0082 | reverse complement strand
TTCAGGATGAATAGCATAACTATAGATTTGGTCTATGTGATCGCCAGAAGTAATAGTTTCAGTTGGTGATTTGGCATCAAGAACCCAAGCATAGCTATCTTCTACTTTGAATAAATAATCAGGAACTAAATTAATAGGTCTTTTTTTTGAACCAATTTTTAAGAAAGGATGCTGAAGAGATTTGCTTCTAACAACTTGCGTGTTTACATACCCCAACCTATTAATGATTGGCAAAATCAGAACTTCTCTAACGCTGTCTTCCTTGAAGTCTGGTGAGTATAGTTGCTGAAAGTCAAAATTATTAAACATTTGGCAGTATGAATACAAAAACTGTTGGATTATGCAAATTTTAGGCTATATATCTCAAAAATAGCGATCTGCCAAATGAATAACTAAGCCACCTCATCAGCCTTAAACTGGGAAAATTTGTATTCAGAGTCTTTAAGAATTTCAGCTAGGTTCATCAGGTGTAACGCGATCAATTGTTAAGAGGTTCACCAATTATAGGCTCTAGCGTAATTCTGAGAAATATATAACTATTTGGTTTTGATTGTGAGTTGGGTAGCGATCGCTTTCTGATTGATATTTAGCTTGATATGGGAAGTGGGCGATCACTGGTTTATAGGCTTTGGCGATCGCATTGTAGTTGTAATGATAGGCGATCGCACTTTGGGAGGTTGGTAAATTTGTAGAGCCTGAAATCACTATTAAGGTAGTAATTAATACGCTAAAGTAAAATTTCATTTTTAATCTCTCCTAGCTTCTGAATATCGCTAATAATGCCAATTCCAGAATAAAGTATGATGTGATTGCCTACGAAGATTTAAATGTTAAACTACATCAAAATTTCATTATGGACGATCAACAAAAGATTCAGCAGCTAGTAGGCAATTTGGGTAAAGCGATCGTGGGGAAAGATGAGGCAATTCAACTCACATTGGTTGCCCTACTCTCCAGTGGTCATGCTCTATTAGAAGATGTGCCGGGGGTAGGAAAAACCTTGTTAGCAAAATCCTTGGCAGCTTCGATCTCAGGCTCTTTTCAAAGAATTCAATGTACCCCAGACTTATTACCAAGTGATATTACAGGTACAAATATCTGGAATCCGCAGTCAGGGCAGTTTCAGTTTTTACCGGGTCCAGTCTTTGCCAATATTCTCCTAGCTGATGAAATTAATCGGGCTACCCCAAGGGCGCAGTCGGCTTTACTGGAAGTGATGGAAGAAGCACAGGTAACAATTGATGGTGTTTCTCGTGCCGTCCCGTCGCCGTTTTTTGCGATCGCTACCCAAAACCCCATTGAATATCAAGGGACATTTCCTTTACCAGAGGCACAACTGGATCGCTTTGCCCTCGCTTTTAGTCTGGGCTATCCTAGTCGGGAAGAAGAGGTGGAAGTTTTATTAAAGATGCAATCAGGCGCGATCGGTAGCAATAAGCTCGAAGCTTGCATTACCCCTGAAGAAATTTTAGCCTTGCGCCAAAAGTGTCGGCAGATCAAGATTAACCGCAATATCAGTCAGTACATTGTGGACTTAGTGCGAGCTACCCGTGAGGATGGAGAAATAACTCTAGGAGCCAGCCCCAGAGGCACAGTAGCATTGCAAAGAACCGCCCAGAGTCTAGCATTTTTAAGATTAAATCTTGATCCTAGCCGTCAGTCTGATTATGTCACCCCTGATGATGTCAAGTTTCTGGCTCCTTACGTTTTAGGGCATCGGATTATTCCTATGGGCAGGCGATCGCCCAAGCTAATTATTCAAAGGCTTTTAGACACAGTGCCAATGCCTTAATTTCTTATTCTAAACTCGCTAAAATCTGATCATCCACAGAAAAATCAATATCAGCATTTTGGCGATCGCTGGGGAGATAATCCAGTTGAAAAGAAGTCTCTAGCCCTCCCACCAGATTAAATTCTGGCTCCCAATCCAGATCAGTCATTGCCTTATTCACATCCGTAAAGAAATGTTGCCCGCGCATGGGAAATGCCTTCTTTTTGCCAAAGTCAAAGTTTTTAGGATTGTAATAGACAATTTTAATTTGATCGGGAGTTTTCCCAGCCGCGATCGCGCAAGCCTGAGCCAAACCTGTAAATGTAACATAGCGCATATCGGAAACATTATAGATTTCACCCAAGATGGAGGATTTATCTAGAACTGCTGCCATAGCTGATACGAGGTCTTCAACATGACCTAACTGCGTAATAAATTTACCATTGCCGGGAATGGGAATCGGGCGATCGCGGACAATCCGATCAAAAAACCAAGCTTCTAGATCGTTATAGTTCTGAGGACCATAGATATAGGTGGGACGAATGGAAGTAAAGGGAAAGCCAATTTCATCGTATGCCTGTTTCAAGTATGCTTCGGTGTGCAGTTTGCCCTTGTGCCGACTTTTGGGATCAACAGCATCGCCTTCAAAATAGGGCAGAATCTCGGAGTCCAAATATACACCCGCCGAACTCATATAGACAAAATGCCGAATCCGATCGCGAAATAAATCCACTAGAGGTTTGGTATCAGTTAGCTCTCGCCCGTTGTTATCAAAAATGGCATCAAACTGTTCATAAACTAATTTTTCTTTAATTTGGAGTGGATCGGTGCGATCGCCCAAAATTACTCGGACACCATCAAAGGGAGCAGGGTTATTGCCACGATTAAATAAAACTACTTCATGCCCCTGAGCTAAAAGCATCCTAGTTAAAGCC
>CASBQR010000226.1 GCA_949127865.1 Synechococcales cyanobacterium PMM_0082 | reverse complement strand
TGCAGGTAAACAAAGAAGGGTGATTCCAGCGATAATTATGTATAGAACTTCTTTTTTCATAATTTCATAATTTTCTTTAATGATCTAATATTTAATACAAATTTAGCTATTAAATGCTCAATATATAACTGTACAAACCACTACAAAAGTCATGATCTATCATGCATACTATAAAAAACGGTAAGCAACCAATCATCTCAAGGAAACCCAATGGCTCAATCTGCACAAGAAGTCTTGACAATGGTTCAAGAGCAAGATATTAAAATTATTGATTTAAAATTTATTGATATGCCAGGTACTTGGCAACATTGCTCTTTCTACTATGACCAAATTGATGAAAGCTCCTTTACTGATGGAGTTCCCTTTGATGGCTCCAGTATTCGGGGCTGGAAAGCAATCAATGAATCTGACATGGCAATGGTACCCGATCCTGCTACTGCTTGGATTGATCCATTCATGGAAGAACCTACCTTAAGTATGATCTGTAGTATTAAAGATCCGCGCACAGGTGCAGACTACAATCGTTGTCCTCGTAATATTGCCAAAAATGCTCTGAATTTTCTCTCAACTACAGGTATTGGCGATACTGCCTACTTTGGACCCGAAGCGGAGTTCTTTATGTTTGATAGTGTTACCTATGACCAAACTATCAATTCTGGATATTATGAAGTAGAGTCTAGTGAGGGTTCTTGGAATACTGGAAGGAATGAGCCAGGTGGTAATCTCGGTCACAAAATTCGGGGTAAACAAGGTTATTTTCCTGTTTCACCTTCGGATTCATTTCAAGATATTCGGACAGAAATGCTATTAACCATGGCAAAGTGTGGGGTACCCATTGAAAAGCATCACCACGAAGTGGCAACAGGGGGACAAGCAGAACTGGGTTTCAAATTTGCAAGTATGATTCAAGCGGCTGATTACTTGATGACCTATAAATATGTCATTAAAAATGTGGCTAGACAATACGGCAAAACCGTAACCTTCATGCCCAAGCCTCTATTTGGCGATAATGGTTCTGGTATGCACACGCATCAATCAATCTGGCAAAATGGCACTCCCTTATTCTGGGGGGATGAATATGCAAATCTTAGTCAAATGGCTTTGTATTATATTGGCGGACTATTAAAGCATGCTCCTGCGCTTTTAGCGATTACAAACCCTACAACTAATTCTTATAAGCGACTAGTACCAGGGTTTGAAGCTCCAGTTAACTTGGCATATTCTCAGGGTAATCGCTCCGCTTCTATTCGGATTCCTCTATCTGGTTCTAATCCTAAAGCTAAGCGTTTAGAATTCCGTTGCCCCGATGCTACCTGTAATCCTTATTTGGCATTTTCAGCAATGCTAATGGCAGGAATTGATGGGATTAAAAATAAAATTGATCCAGGTAGTCCTTTAGATGTAGATATTTACGAATTATCCCCTGAAGAATTAGCTAAAATCCCTTCGACTCCTGCTTCTTTGAGTGAAGCTCTTGCTAGTTTAGAGAATGATTACGAGTTTCTCTTAGATGGCGGAGTATTTAGTGAAGACTTTATTAAAAATTGGATTGCCTACAAACGAAGCGAATCTGTAGCTATGAGTATTCGCCCTCATCCTTATGAGTTTGCTTTATATTATGATTGCTAAAAAGCTGTTTAATAAATAACTTGCAAATAAGTACTGCCGCCTTAATGGGCGGTTTTTAGTTATTACTCTCTTCCTATTCAAGAATTATTGTGATTGCCATCTTGATTAAGACTAATTTAATCAGGGACATCCCCAGCTCAACTAAACTGGCACTTATAAAAGTTAAGTTGAAGACTAGATTAACTACTTTTTAGGAGCAGTGGGTTGGTTTTTAGCTACATACTGCAAAGCACTAGTGGCGGGGAAAAATGTAAATTTCTTGGTTTCAGGACTTGGTTTCTTATCTTTAGTGGCGATCATGGAGTTAAGTACCTGAGGCAGAGAAACAACCTGAATTTTAGTGGTATTAGCAACCGATGACTGTTGTTTTTTAGCTAAATCAAGTACTTTTTGTAAATCTTTCTGATCAAAAAAGAAAGGTACTACTTGCTTACCATTCTGCTCCAAAGTTAGCAGTCCCTGTTTTTTATCTTTTCCGCCCATCGCAAAAAACACAGGTACGTTGGGAATTTGATTAGCAGGTTTACCTTGGGACACAAGGATAGTTCGGGCAGAGTCTAAACTGGCTTTGGCGGGAACAATTTGAAACGCAATATCTTTTTTATTTTGGTTCTTCCTAATTACATCGTATGCCTCAGCCAGAGAACGGATTACGACTCGAGCTTTATTTCCTGCGGCTGGATTAGTTTTTTTTAGTTGGCTTATGGTTGCTTGAGCTTCAGTGGGATTGAGAAAAAATACCACTACTTGAGGAGGAGTATTCTTACCTTGTTTTGGCACTGTGGCTAGGAGTGGTGAACCTTTGTCATCTGTAATTGTAAATACTGGGATGCCCTTGAGCTTTTCTAAGACTTGAGTTTCAGTTTGGGCTTGAGCTGGTAGGATCTCTGCCACAAAGACATGAGTAGCGATCGCCATAGTGGAAATTACAGTGACGCTTGCTAGTGAGGTAACAGAGGCGAAAAATGATGATTTAAACAAAGATTTCTTGAGTAAATAATTAATAATACAAATTCTTAACAGACTAATAATACTTTCTACTAAATTAGTCTTAAACGATTACTTTTTCGGAGTAACTGGTGGTTTATTAGCGGCTGGAGGTTGATTTTTGACGACATACTCAAAGGCACTGCGAGAAGGTACAAATGTAAATCTTTCGCTGTCGGGATTGGGTTTGTTGTCTTTAGTCGTCACCATAGAATCAAGGACTTGGAATAAAGAAGTTACTTGAATTTTAGTAGCACTGGCAACATTGGGTTGTTGTTCTTTAGCTCGATCAATTAAGCTTTGCAAATCCTTCTGATCAAAGAAGAAAGGCACTAGTTGCTTACCATTTTGCTCAAGGGTCAATAGTCCTTCCTCTTTATCTTTTCCTCCCGTAGCAAAAAATACAGGTACATTTGGTAATTTATCAGCAGGTTTGCCTTGAGAAGTGAGGATGGTTCGAGCCGAATCTACACTAGCTTGGGCGGGCACGATCTGAAAAGCCACTTCTTTTTTATCTTGATTTTTTTTAATGACATCGTAGGCATCATTCATAGAACGAATTACGATCCTAGCTTTACCCCCAACTGCTGGATTATCTTTTTTAATTTGACTTAAGGTTGTTTGGGCATCAGCAGGATTTAAGAAAAATAATAATACTTGAGGTGGTTTATTACTGCCTTGTTGAGGAGACGATCCAAGCAGTGGAGAGCCTTTGTCATCGGTAATGGTAAATACGGGAATGCCATTTAATCTCTCGAGGACTTGAGCCTCGGTTAAGGCATAGGCGGGGGCAATAACTGGGATAAGAAGAGGAGTTGCGATCGCTATGGTGCTGATAGCAGCTATATTTGCTAAGGATTTAGCTAAAGGTTTAAACATAGATTTTTTTCCTAGGTGAGGCTGGTAATACTAATTCTTTCAAGGTGTTAGTGTGAGAATATACACTAAAGT
>CASBQR010000225.1 GCA_949127865.1 Synechococcales cyanobacterium PMM_0082 | reverse complement strand
CCCTAGCAGTATTAGGATTAAGTCTGGGATTAGGGATATTTAATCAAATCTTAGGTATCGGTTTTCTAGTTTTAGCATTGGGAGCGATCGCCATCCAAGCCTTAATTCTCAAAAATACCTATCCCTCTCGCCTCCAAAAATATGAGCAAGAGTTAAGAGATTATCCCTCCAAATTAGAAGCCTACGATCGCCTCAAAGCAGAACATAATCAGGAAGTTGAAAGCTTACTAAGTCCCGAAAAAATTACTGAATATCGCCAACGTCAACTTTTAGATATTCTCAAAGCCACAAAAAAACACGACGGTAACAATAGCAAAGCAAGACGGGGAATGTCTGAAGCTAAATTTGCTAAACACCTTAAACGCTACTTTGATCAAAATATATATGAGCGACTGACTCTTAACATTCCTAACTATGCCAATCCCTATTCTCCAGACTTTGCCTACATAGATCAAGCTTTAAACCTCTATATAGACATTGAAATTGACGAACCTTACACCCGTAGTAAGCCAATTCATTTTAAGGGTGCCGACGATCGCCGTAATCAGTTTTTTATAGCCCGTGGTTGGATCGTTATTCGGTTTTGTGAAGAACAGGTTGTGCGCTATCCCCGTCAGTGTTGTAAAGCGATCGCCGAGGTAATTGCCGACATTTTAGGAGATAATCTAGAGCTAACCCGATTTGGAAATACGCAAAATTTACCCAAAATTAAGCACTGGTCACGGGGAGACTCAATCATTATGATCAAAAATCAAGCGCGCGATCGCTACCTCAAGTGATCGCAAACCTGCAAAAACATAATATGATAGTATCTACTTTGTAGAGACAAAAAATCAATGTCAGTCACAATATCCAAATGGGGAAATAGTCTAGCAATCAGGATTCCTAAACATTTTATTGATCGCCTAGATCTACATGAAGGTAGTCAACTAGAAATTGAGATTTCTGGAGAGAACCTAGTAATCAGACCAACAAAACCCCAAAAATATACGCTAGAACAGCTATTAGCAGGAATGACTTCAGAGCATTTTCATCCAGAGGTTAACACTGGCGACTCTGTAGGCTGTGAATTCCCATGACTATCTATATTCCCAATAGAGGGGATCTAATTCAGCTAAACTTTTCACCTCAAGCAGGTTCAGAACAAGCAGGATTTAGACCTGCATTGGTGATTTCTCCCATCGCCTACAATAAATTATCTTCTCTTGTCATCCTATGCCCTATTACAACTAAACAGAAGGGCTTAAGTTTTGAAGTTGTTTTACCTGAAAGTCTCAAAACCTATGGCGTAGTGCTATGTGACCAAGTCAAAAGTATGGATTGGAAAGCTCGATCTACATCTTTTATTGAACAAGTACCCAAAGATCTACTAGAAGAAGTCCTAGCAAAAATTGCCCCTTTAGTAACTTAAGCACGAAAATAAAAAAGGGGCATAACCCCCTAATCTCTATTCTTTTCAAGAAACCCTACTAAATATTAGTCTCACTAAGTTGACGGGACATATAATCAAAAGGATCAGTCAACCAAGCTGCATTAACCCCTACCAATTCAATTACGGCATCTTTCATAATTTGGATACCCTGAACCGTTGGTCCAATGGGAACGCCAAGGGAATTATAGGTTTCCCGTAGCCCTTGCAACACTCTCTCATCTAGGACATAGTTATCACCCGCCACCAAAGCATAAGTAGCATAACGCAGGTAGTAATCCATATCTCTTAAACAAGCAGCATAACGGCGAGTTGTATAAGCATTTCCACCAGGACGAATCAAATCGGGAACAACTTCAAATAGTCTAGTACCTGCTTGTCGAACTAACCCAGCCGCATTCGCAGTAATTGTAGATGCAGCTTTTAACCTAGCCGTACCAGTGCCAAAATAAGATTTAAGTTCATCGATCGCATTTCGATCAAAATAACGTCCTGTGGCATCATACATACCAATCAGGGTGGTTACGGCATCCTGCATAAAAATTCTCCCTTATTTCTTAGATATTAATTAAACAAATTAGATTAAACAACAGATTAGAACTTTTGACTAAGTATCGCCTATTTCAGTTTCTACTATGACCCAACATTCACGCATTAGGTAAATACAAGCAGTCACATTAAAACTTACACAGAACTCAGTTAAATGATTTTTTTATATTTTCCATTCAATCTTATTAAAGTACAGGACATTGAGGCAATAGGACTTATCTATTCTTTACCATTGCTAACTTTCACCACACCATTACATAGATTTAGTCAAAAGCTTGGGCTGGAATTTGCTCCTCATTTATACTGTGTTCAGGTAAAATCAGCGACAAGGATTTACCAGTCTGACTGCTGTGTGCCAAAGCTGCTTGAATTAAACCTTGAAATAAAGGATGTGGTTGGCTAGGACGGGATTGAAATTCTGGGTGAAACTGCACAGCAATAAAATAGGGATGATCAGGGAATTCCACCATTTCCACTAATCTACCATCGGGAGAGGTGCCACTAATTACATACCCCGAATCTAAAAACAATTTGCGATAAGCATTATTAAACTCATAGCGATGGCGATGGCGCTCGTAAATTACAGATTCACCATAAAGTCTCTGCCCTAAAGTATCTGGCACAACCCTACAGGCATAAAGCCCTAATCGCATCGTTCCACCTAAATCCACAATATCGTGCTGTTCAGGCAAAAGATGGATAACTTGATTAGGAGAGTTATCATCAAATTCCGAGCTATGGGCAGCATCCAGCTTCGCAATATTTCTTGCCCATTCAATTACGGCACATTGCATTCCCAAGCATAATCCCAAAAATGGTACCCGATGTTCACGGGCATACTGCACAGCCGCAATTTTGCCATTGACACCCCGCACCCCAAACCCACCAGGGACAATGATGGCGCTCATATCCTTAAGGAACTTTTCAGCCCCGAAGGTTTCAATATCTTCCGAGTTAATCCAATGAATTTGCACAGAACAATTAATAGCAGCAGATCCATGCCTAAGTGCCTCAACCACAGATAAATAGGCATCATTCAGACGCACATATTTACCAACGATCGCCACATTTAAACAATGCTCAGACCGATATAACCTTTCCACCAGAGTTTGCCAACTGCGTAAATCTGGGTTGCGTTGTTCTAGCTTTAATAAACCTAAAACCTGCTCAGCTAGACCTTCTCGCTCCAAAACTAAGGGTACTTCATAGATAGTTTTGACATCGATACAGGTAATCACACATTCAGGCACGACATTACAAAATTCCGCAACTTTATCTTTAATGCCCTGCGGAATCGGGCGATCGCTCCGACAAACCAAAATATCAGGCTGAATCCCAATCGAACGTAATTCCTTAACAGAATGCTGAGTTGGTTTAGTTTTCATTTCTCCCGCCGCTGGAATCCAAGGCATAAGCGTAACGTGCATATAAACCACATTATTGCGACCCACATCTTTGCGAAACTGCCGAATAGCCTCAATAAAAGGTAAAGATTCAATATCCCCGACCGTACCCCCAATCTCCGTAATTACCACATCAGGATTAGTGTTAATCGCAACTCGCTTAATGCGCTCTTTAATTTCATTAGTAATATGAGGGATAACCTGCACCGTTCCCCCTTCATAATCTCCCCGTCGTTCACGGTTAATTACAGACTGATAAATTGCCCCAGTTGTGACATTATTCAGCTTAGACATGGATGTATCTGTAAAGCGTTCATAATGCCCTAAATCTAAATCTGTCTCAGCCCCATCACTGGTAACAAATACTTCCCCATGCTGAAATGGACTCATTGTCCCAGGGTCAACATTGATATAAGGATCAAGCTTCAAAATTGAGACGGAATAATCTCTAGATTTTAGTAATCTGCCTAAGCTGGCTGCCACAATACCTTTACCAATACTAGAAACTACTCCACCCGTCACAAAGATAAATTTAGTCATAGAGAAAAGTTGGTTTCTAGTTTAATGATCAACTAATTATATCTAACCGTTGATTGGCACTGAACAAAATCAACTATAAAAAACTCAAAAAGTTAGCCGATTTCACTGTTAATAATAGTAAGTAAGGAATTCAAAGAAAAGTTAATATCTTTATCTACTCAAAATACTAAAAACCAAAACAGGGAACCTAGCCCAGTGACACTTTTTTGTAATCAGTTTACTTGTACTCATCCACTTAAGCGTTATGGAATCTGTACTTTTCAAGCTATCATCAATGCTTTTTCTCGGATTTTTTCCTTCTCTCTGTATTCCCACCTAATTCAGTAACTATAGTATTTGATGTATAGATGATTAATGCATGCATAAGTAATTATCTATACATACCACTGTAATATCTAATGATGATAATGAATAATCAAATTTTTTTTAATGGTAGAGTTTGGAAATAACTATCTGATTACTTTTTTTGTATAGCATCTATCAATTTCTAGGTTTTAGATTTCTCAAATTGGGGGATTGATTCAACACATCCATTCTTATAGGGGAAAGATTGATAAAACTTTGTTTTTTATACCGACCGCCTTTAATAGAAATGAGTATTTCTTAGTTAGGGTAAATAGGAACATTAATATTATGAATAACAATAGTGAAGACCCAATCGATCAGACTGCTTTAAACTCTCCCATTAAACAATTAATGGAAGCCTCTTTATCTGGAGGAAATCTTGTGGTTTTCACTAGAGATAGTTTTAAGTGGTCATTCTATTTTTCTCAGGGTAAATTGCTATATGCAACCAATTCCTTAAAAAGTTTCGAGAGGCTAGAGGGGCAACTGCGGCGAGTGAGTAAAGAAGTCCCTTCTTTAAATGAGAAAGTGCGATCGCAACTGCGATTAATGTTTGATGAAACCGAAGATTCTACTAATGAAGCTCCAACAGAATATAGAGCTTTGACGTGGCTGGTGAGTGAAGGTCAATTATCTAAGGAATTTGCAATTAAAGTTTTAGTTCGGTTAATGCAAGAGGTTTTAGAAGCATTTATCGCCTTGCCCGATGGGAATATTGAGATGGAAAGTAATATGCGATCGCTTCCCAATATCTCCTGTGCCTTTGACTTAAGCAAATTGCTAGAGGTTGTATCAAAGCGGTTACAGTCATGGCATGATTTGGGACCCACGTTCTTCTCTCCCTACCAAAGTCCCTATCTTGTCAGTCAGACCTTGGCGGAAAAGCGACTACCTCCTGAGACGGTGCAAAGCTTGAGCCGAATTCTTAGGGGCTATAACCTACGTCAACTAGGGGCAATGATGGGTAGGGATGAATTAATTGTTGCCAAGCAGTTGTCACCTCTGGTTCGAGATGGTGCAATTTTGCTAAGAGATCCGATGCCACCCTTTGATTTGCTGCCCCGTTTCTATCGCCTTGAACCAGAAGAAGAAGCAGAAAATCTAAGGCAATTATCAAAAACCTTTGACCAACTGGAGGAAGATGATGATAATCCTGAAACTGCCCCAACTTTTACTAGCATTTCCCAGAATTTTCCTAAGCAAAAGCAAAAAACTTGGAAAATTGCCTGTATTGATGACAGTCAGGCGATGTTAAATGAGATTGAGCGACTGCTAGATTCTCAGGAGTATGAGGTTTCGCTGATTAATGACTCCCTTAAAGCTTTGATGAAACTTGCATCAATTCGCCCTGACTTGATTTTATTGGATGTGGGAATGCCCAATGTCGATGGTTATCAACTTTGCAGTTTGGTTCGTAAAACTCAAATTTTTAAGGAAACTCCTGTGGTTATGGTAACTGGGCATAAGGGTTTGCTAGATCGAGCAAGGGCAAGGATGGCAGGGGCTACTGACTATCTCACCAAGCCATTCGCCCAAGATGATTTATTAAATATGGTAATGCGGCATCTACTTTAGGAATATGCTGCATGTCTCAAAGCTTAGAAAATTTCCTAGCATAACCAAAAAATGAGGTATTCATGACCACTATTCTCGTTGTTGAAGATACTATTTCCGAGCAAGATTTAATCGCTAATTATCTGCGGGATGGAGGCTATACAGTAATTACAGCTAATAATGGGCAGGAGGCTTTGCAGAAAATGATAGGTAAAAACCTCGATGTTGTCTTGACTGATTTAGTCATGCCTGACATGAGTGGACTTGAGCTTTGCCGCAGCCTTAAAAAAAATCCTGCCACTAAAAATGTGCCAATTGTGGCTTGCACTTCTAAAAACCAAGAATTAGACAAGTTGTGGGGAATGAAGCAGGGTATTGATGTTTATCTGACAAAGCCTTTTAGCCGTGAAGATATTTTGCGTGCAGTTCGTTCTGTTGCTGCCTAGGTTCTGTTTACATGATTAAGCAAATTTAATTAGTTAGTGAGAAAGAGATAAAGATGGTAAAGGTGATGGTAGTTGAAGATACACCCTCAGAACGGGAATTAATTTGTAGTTATCTCCGCGCAGGTGGGTACGAGGTGATAAGTGCGATCGATGGCAAAGAGGGGTTAGAAAAATTTGAGAAAAATCTCCCTCAACTTGTGATTACAGATTTGGTGATGCCGGGCATGAGTGGATTGGAAATGTGCCGTGCTATTAAAAAGAAGGATCAAAAAGTGTCTGTGATTGCCTGTACTTCTAAAAACACAGATTTAGATAAGATGTGGGGCATGAAGCAGGGCATTAATATCTATCTGACCAAACCTTTTAACCGAGAGGAATTATTGCAAGCGGTGCGATCGCTAGCAGGAGTATAAATGGCTAATAGTGTAGTTGAGCTGAGTAAGGTAAAAGTAGCAGAGGTATCTGGGGCAAAATATTTAACCCTACAACTGGAACCTGATTTTTTGGTAGCTGTTCAATTGAGTTTAGTTCAGGAGACCTTTGTGGCAATAGGCGATCGCCTAACGTTAGTCCCCAATGTTGCCCCTTGTTTAATCGGTTTGATCGAACATCGCAGCAGTATATTTTGGACATTGGATCTGCCGCAGTTAATGGGTTTGGCTCCCCTTGATTCGGCGACGATCGATTACAATATCGTGATTTTGAAGGTGCGGGGCAAATTGTTGGGCTTAGCAACTAGGCAAATTGGTCAGGTTTTACAGTTTACGGATGAGGCAATCCGATCGCCTTTAACTGAAAATTTGCCCATTAAAATTATTCCTTTTTTACGGGGAATATTGTTTGAGGCGGATCGCAAAATCTATATTTTAGATGCTGAAGCGATCGCTCTTACCGATTTTTCCTAGTCCAGCTTTTCATAAACCTATTAAAAAAATTAGCAGAGAATTCTATGATGATTGATTCCCGTTCCGAACTGAAAAACCTAAAAATTGAAAAGGTAAAGCCTGTTTCATCTAAGCGTAAGGCTACTTCTAATAATGCGATCGCCCAATGGTGGGAATCAATTGGGTTAAGGACAAAGACTGCCATCATCTCTGTGGCGGCGATTTCCCTTCCTTTGATTGTATTAGGGACATTTACCTACTTTTATGTCGGCCAAAACATCGCTAACAGTACTAAGGATTCTAAGAGAGTTCGAGCAGGAGGTATGGGAAATCGAACAATCGTATTCATGAAAGGACGCTACGCTGATATTCAAACCGTTGCCCTTTTTCCTAATTTCACTACCCCCAAATTTCAGGCAATTACCACATTTAGAGACCAAAAAGTACTGCTTGATAACTACATTAAAGCAAACTCGTTTTACGACAGTATCGGCTTATATCGCTTGGACGGCACCTTAATTGTTGATGGGGGCAGCGAGCCATCCCCAGAGAATGTTTTTAAGGAAGATTATTTTCAAGAAGCCTTGAAGACAGACAAGCCAGTTATTAGCCAGCCCCAACTATTAATTGTTACCCCAAAGATCAGTCCCACCCGAAGGATCTTCATTCCTCTTGTTGCTCCAGTTAAAGACGTTACTACTGGCAAGACCATCGCCATCATTCGCAGCCGTATGCCCGCATCTGCACTGGAGAATATTTATAAGGACTATATTCCTGTTGGAGAGCAATATTATTTAATAGGAGCCAACGGCAAGTTCTTTATTTCCCTAGATAAAGACCTAGTTGGAGGTAGACTTAAAGATTGGTTTCCTAATCTCGTGACATTATTTGAGAACCAAAAAGCTGATGCAGTCAGAGCCATCGATCCACTTAATCTGAAACCACTATTTGCTGGTTATGCTCCCCTTCCCGAATCGGAAGGTTTACCCAACTTGCAGTGGGGGGCAATGGTGGCGACGGATGAGGCAAATGCGCTGCAACCTTTAAGGCAATTTTTACTAATCCTTGTCGGGGTTACCAGTGTGGTAGGTATCTTAGCAGTCTTGTTAGCGATCGCTATTTCTCGACGGGCTACTAAGCCAATTTTGGAGGCAACTGCGGCAGTGTCTGAACTAGGGAAGGGAAACTTGGATACACGTTTACAAGTGCAAGGGCAAGATGAAATGGCGCAACTGGGACAAAATATCAACTCCATGGCAGGACAGCTTCAGGATTTTTTACAATTACAAGAAGCTCAAGCCAAGCGATCGCAGATGTTAGCAGAAGTATCTCGTTCTAGCAGTGTGGAGGAATTAGATGCTCCTTTAAGTCGGATTTTGGAAATTGTAAGAGAGAATATTGACTGCGATCGACTTGTGGTATATCGTTTTGTCGCCAACCTTAAGGGCATCATCGTTGCCGAAGCAACAGTACGCAACTCAACCTTAACCAGTTCTAGAACCGTCGGTTTGAGCGATCCTTGCATTCCAGCCGACACGATCGAAGCCTATAAACAAGGCAAGGTACTAGCAACCTACGATGTATTCAATGCTGGGTTCGATCCTGCCCACGTTGAGTTGATGCGAAAACTGCAAATTAAGTCTAATCTGATCGTACCGATCTTGAGAGGGGGTGAGGTTGATGGTTTACTGATTGCCCATGCTTGCGAACAGCAGCGCGAGT
Source organism: Synechococcales cyanobacterium PMM_0082 (assembly GCA_949127865.1). Classification (GTDB taxonomy): domain Bacteria; phylum Cyanobacteriota; class Cyanobacteriia; order Pseudanabaenales; family Pseudanabaenaceae; genus PCC-7502. Next base: position 7,840 of record CASBQR010000225.1, on the reverse strand, counting down.
GGCAGACAGATGAAATCGATCAATTAAAAGACTGGGCAAAAGATCTGGGACTGGCACTAGGTGGTTTGGCAACGATTGAACAACAACAGGCGATCTCGGCACGCGAAACCGAACGTAGTGAAACCCTACAACGAGAATTAATTGGACTACTAAGTGACGTTGAAGGGGCAACCCAAGGAGACTTAACCGTTCGTGCTCAAATTACGGCGGGTGAAATTGGCATCGTTGCCGACTTTTTTAATGCGATCGTAGAAAGTTTACGGGATGTTGTATCGCAAGTAAAACAAGCTACAGCCAAGGTAAACTCCTCGGTTAGTAGCAACGATATTGCGATTCGTGGTCTGTCTGATGATGCCAAGCTCCAAGCCCAACAGCTTGATGATGCCCTCCAATCTGTAGAAAAGATGACTGCTTCGATTCAAGAAGTGGCAGTGAATGCGAAACAAGCCTCAGATGCCTCAAGTACAGCCGCAGATACAGCCGAATTAGGTAGTCAGGCGATCGAGCGATCAGCAGAAAGTATCTTGCAACTGCGGCAAACTGTGGCAGAAACCGCTAAAAAGGTTAAACGCTTAGGAGAAGCTTCGCAACAGATTTCCAAAGTAGTTGTACTGATTGACCAAATCGCCCTTAAAACTAATATGTTGGCGGTGAACGCCAGTATTGAAGCAGCAAAGGCGGGGGAAGAAGGTAGAGGTTTTGCGGTGGTTGCGGAAGAAGTCGGCGCACTGGCAGCCCAGTCAACGACAGCAACCAAAGAAATTGAAAGAATTGTTGCTAACATTCAACGGGAAACTAGCGAAGTAGGAGAAGCAATGGAAGCAAGTACAGAGCAGGTTGTAGCAGGTACGCAACAGGTAGAATTAGCTCGAAAGAGTCTGGGGCAGATTGTGGAAGTATCTCGCAAAGTAAATGAGTTATTCCAAAATATTTCAGGTGCCACAGTATCTCAGGTGAAAACTTCGGAAGCGGTGAAGATATTAATGGAAAATCTGGCTACGATGTCGCAAAAATCATCTCAAACCTCTCGCAATGTTTCAGAGGCTCTGCAAGAGACAGTGAGGGTTGCCAATCAATTGCAAGCATCGGTTGAGACCTTTAAGGTCAATGATTAAGTTACCCCGTTACCCCAAGCAAACGACAGAAGCGATCGCATGGATTAGATAAAAAACTATGTCAGAAGAGCAAGAGTGGAAAATTCGATTACAGTTTTTGGATGAAGCCCGTGATTATCTTAGTGAAATTGAGTCCGAAGTACTTGGTATTAGCGATCGCGGCTTACAAAGACAGGCAATTGATCGGATCTTAAGAGCAGCGCATTCGGTCAAAGGTGGTGCTGCCATGATGGGATTTGCGCCCCTGAGTGAAATTGCCCACCGTTTTGAAGATTCCTTTAAGGTGTTGCGGGGTAGTACTCCAGATCTGCTGACAGGAGAGGTAGAGGGGTTATTCTTAAAAGCGATCGATGCTATGGGGCAAATTGCTAATAAACATAAACTAAAAACGGCGATCGCCCCTAATTGGCTGGAAGAGAATGCAATCCCCCCATTCGCAAGGTTAAAAGAACTCCTAGGCGAACTCACATCCCAAGATGAAACTGCTGCCTTATCTGCTGAAGCAGGACAAGATATGCGTTCGATCATGTTTGAGTCGGAGGTGGATGCCTGTTTGCAACGCTTAGAAGGCGTACTTGCCGATCCAAATACCAAGGTCTTGCGTGAAGAGTTTGCGATCGCTAGTCAAGAACTGGGCTGTTTAGGTGAAATTCTCGATCTTCCTGCCTTTGTTACCCTGTGTGAGGGGATTACAACAAAGCTTGAAACTCCTAGTGAAGATCTACGAGCGGTAGCAACAGGAGCCTTGGAGGTTTGGCGGCGATCGCAGGCATTAGTTTTAGTTGGGCAATTTGATTTACTTCCAGCACAATTCGAGCTATCCGCTGTTTCTATTCCAAATTTAGTTATAAACATAGCCGCCGTAGAAGCAAAAGTAGAAACACAAATAGAACCAAAATCCGAGGCGATCGCTCCTCAAATAGTATTGCCAGAGCTAGAACCTGAAACTGATGAAGCTACGGTACGGATTCCTATGCGCTATCTCAAAAATCTAGGGGATTTAGTGGGAGGACTTAATGCTGAACGGAATGGTATGCGATCGCAACTTAAACGAATGCGCGAACTCACAGAACTTCTAAACTTGCGGGTCAATGGTTTAGAACAATCTAATACTCAACTTAGAGAAGCCTATGACCGAGTGGCAACCGAATCATTGGTGGCAGTGGGTTCAAATTCCATGAATGAGCCATCTTCCACTTTTGCCAATCGCTTTGACTCCCTAGAGATGGATCGATATGGCGAAATGCACATTCTCTCACGGGAGATTATGGATAGTGTGGTGCAACTCCAAGAGGTCTCTGGCGACATTAATACAGCCCTGAGTGATACCGAAAGCACAGAGAGAGAGCTAGGTAGAGCTACATTACAGATGCAAAATGCGATCGCCCAAGCTAGGATGCGACTCCTTGATGATATTCTTAGTCGGTTTCCCCGAATGCTGCGAGAATTGTCCCTTACCTACGGCAAGCAAGTAGAATTGGTTGTACGGGGAAGTTCTACCCTAGTAGAGCGATCGGTACTAGATATATTAGAAGCTCCATTACTTCACCTAGTTCGCAATGCTTTCGATCATGGCATTGAAGACCCTAATAGCAGAATTGCTAGAGGTAAATTACCCAAAGGTAAGCTGGAAATCTCCGCAGGTTATCGTGGCAGTCAAACCGTGATTACAGTTAGGGATGATGGGGCGGGGATTGATGTCAATAGAGTTCGGGCTAAAGCCTTAGCAATGGGACTAAGTCAAACTGAACTTGAGATCGCCAGTAATTCAGAACTCCTAGATTTAATCTTTGAACCAGGATTTAGTACCGCCGATCAGGTCACCACCCTCTCAGGTCGCGGTGTGGGTATGGATATTGTCCGTTCTAATCTGATCTCTCTCGGCGGTAATGTTACAGTCGAAACCGAACTAGGTAAAGGCACAGTATTTACCCTAACCATACCGATGTCGCTGACGATTACCCGCGTGCTACTAGTTGAGAGTAATGGCTTAATTATGGCGATTCCCACCAGTGCGATCGAAGAGATGCTTTTACTTAGTTCCCTCAAACTAGAGAACCTAAAACCTGAGAACAACAGCGCAAATCAAGAAACCTTTGATTGGGAAGGATATTCAGTACCACTTTTGCGATTAGGCGATCGCCTCAATTTCCACCGTCCCCAAACTCAAATGGAAAGTATCACCTTACCTACTATTGATGAGGCTCTAGTCTTAGTCGTAGCTCCTAATAATCTACCTTTTGCCATTCAAGTTGATCGCTACTGGGGCGAACAAGAAATAACTACTCGTTCCATTCAAAGTCATTTCCCCCTGCCCGATGGCTTTTCTGGGTGTGCAACCCTTGGCGGCGGACGCATTGTCCCGATGCTGGATTTAGAGAAACTAATGGTCTGGGCAACCTCTACAGATGCAGTTCCGATCCCCGTCCAACCCCTAGCTATGGGTAAACGCGATCGCCGCACCACAATCATGGTAGTTGATGATTCGATTAATGTCCGTCGCTTTCTCGCCATGACTCTAGAAAAAGCAGGATTTCGGGTGGAGCAGGCAAAAGATGGACAAGATGCGATCGAGAAATTACAGACAGGATCGCTTGTCCGTGCCGTAGTTTGCGATATTGAGATGCCAAGGCTCGATGGATTTGGCTTTTTGGCTCAATCCCGTGCTGACCAAAAGAGTAAAGACATTCCCGTAATTATGCTTACTTCTCGCAGTGGTATTAAACACCGAGAACTAGCAATGCGTTTAGGTGCCTCTGCCTATTTTGCCAAGCCCTTTAAAGAACAAGAACTGTTGCACACCCTTTCTCAGCTTACTACCTCTAACACAAACTAAAAACTATGGCTCTCTCTTCTTTGCGATCGCGCCGATTTTCTGGACAAAGTGTCGAGATTTTAGAGAAATATGTTGCCTTTCGCCTGAGGGCAGCGTGGTTTGTCTTACCCATAACCGCTATCTATCGGGTTCTCCCCCTCGCAGATAAAAAAGTACCTAAAGTTGAATTTATGGGAAAATCTGTCCTCTTGATCGATGTGGGCAAACTTTTATTTGGTAAAGACCCAATTAAACCTGCTGCGCCCTTAATCCTCAACGGTTCACCTGTTGCTAATCAACCATCCTTAATTATCATCAGCGATCGCAATGGCATCATGATCTCTATTCCCAGTAATTCTCAACCCGCCCTTTTACGGCTTTCTCAGTCCCAGTTTTTACCCCTACCCCCAACTTTAGCCCACCGTTGGCAAGTAGACTTTATTTCTGGAATGACTAAGCCCATAGAGGAAAGACCCGCCCTATTTGCCATTGATCCCAATCAGCTTAAGGCAATCTCAATCCCAAATTAGATATATTTGGTGATGCCACCTCATACTATGATGTTGATTAAATTCAAAATATTAATTACTTTTGTTCACTTTTATCCTGTTGCACTTTTAAATCCACATGGCTAACCTTAAAACGATCCGAGATAGTATCGCCAGCGTCAAAAATACTAGAAAAATTACAGAGGCAATGCGCCTAGTTGCCGCCGCTAAAGTTAGAAAAGCGCAGCAGCAGGTTCTAGCCACTCGTCCCTTTGCCGATCGCCTTGCTCAAGTTTTATATCGTTTACAAAGTCGGCTCAAGTTTGAAGATGTCAGCTTACCCTTACTCGAAAATCGCCCTGTTAAAAATGTCGGCATCCTAGTTATTACTGGCGATCGGGGATTATGCGGAGGGTACAATACCTCTGTCATTCGCCGTGCCGAAAATCGAGCTCAAGAATTAACAGAACAAGGCATTGGCTACCAATATATTTTAGTTGGACGCAAAGCCGTTCAGTATTTCACCCGTCGCGATCAACCAATCGAATCTCAATATACAGGACTAGAGCAAATCCCGATCGCTACAGAGGCAAATGCGATCGCTGATGAAATTATTTCCGCATTTTTAGCTGGGCGCATAGATCGGGTTGAATTAGTTTACACCCGTTTTATTTCTTTAATTAGCTCCCGTCCAGTAGTGCAGACTATCCTTCCTCTTAATCCCCTAGGACTAGAAGCAGAAGATGATGAAATATTCCGCCTAATTGTCAGAGGCGGTAAGTTTGAAGTTGATCGAGAAAAGCTAGAAACTACGGTTCGTGAAATTCCCAGCGAAATGATTTTTGAGCAAGATCCCGTTCAAATTCTAGAAGCTTTATTACCCCTGTACATCAATAACCAAATGTTACGGGCATTACAAGAATCCGCTGCCAGTGAATTAGCATCACGGATGACAGCAATGAGCAACGCCAGTGATAATGCTGTGGAAATTGTGGGTAACTTAACATTGCAGTACAACAAAGCTCGTCAAGCCAGTATTACTCAAGAGATTCTTGAGGTAGTAGGAGGAGCAGAAGCTCTTAACTAGTTCCAAGTATCAAATCAATAATTACTTATAAGAGTGGAGCAAATTCACTCTTTTTTTACGTGGCTTTTTTTGTATAAAATTTTTTAACTTTATAGAAACCATAAAAAAGTTAATTTCTATGGTATTTTTATAAGTGGCTTATAGCAAGCAACAATTAGTAGCCACACTCACATATGTCTGAAGCGGTTTAATTATTAGGGCTGCGAGTCACTAAATAAAAGATTTTAAAGTTAAGTTAGAGGTTTGTCTGTATCATGTCAATTCGTCTTTACGTTGGCAATCTGCCAGCAGAACTAGATCGTGAAGGATTAGAAAAAGTTTTTAGTGAATCTGGAGATTCTGTATCATTAAAAATTATTAGCGACACTAAAACAGGTAAGTGTCGTGGTTTTGGTTTTGTGACTGTGGAAACTCCTGAAGCCGCAACCACAGTAATTGAGAAATTCAATGGCTATGACTTTAATGGTACCCTGCTAAAATTGGAAGAGGCACTACCCCGCACCAAGGGGCAATCTAAATCGGAAGGTTCTGATGCTAGTGAGGATAATTCAGAGGCTCCTAAATTTGCTACACCTACTCCTAGAGCAGCAAAGCAAAATAGTAGTAAATCTTCTCGTCGCACCAATAATAGCCGTAGTTCTTCTGTACCCCAATCTACCAACTCTGACGAACCCCATCAACCCGACCCACGTTGGGCAAATGAATTAGAGAAATATAAGCAACAACTCTTAGCATCTCAAGCAGTCAACTAATTTTCTTTTATTGGTAAAAATATAGTTAAAATCTCGCCATCGTAGGAAGCTAGAGTTGGATTGGTTTTGACTGTTAATTTACCACCTATTAGTTCAAATAAAACCTTGCTAATCATTAAGCTTAGGCTGAGGGTGCCAGTTTCTGGTTGAATCATCAGCCATTGCCCTATAGCCTTATGGATCAAAATAGTATCCCTAGGATTAGCCTCAGATTGAAATTGGAGCTTAATATATTTTCCTGCGATCGCCATGGAAATATTTATCTTACTATGGGCGGGAAGACTACGGGTTAATCTATCAATTAGCCCATTTAGTAATTGAGATAAAAGTTGCTTATTCGTAATAATTAAAGGCAATGATTTAATGATATCAATCTTTAAATTCAACTGACGGCGTTGAGCCTGTTTTTGCCATGTATCTATATTATTTTCTAAAATCTCTGCCAAATCAGTTGAGTCAGTGAGCACGATTTGCTTATGAAGTTGCACAATTTCAAAAATCAAATTAAACCGATCAATTTGATCTTGGCATTCAAAATTTATTTTTTCTATACGATTCCGAACAGGTTGGGTTAAATCTTCACGACGCAGTAATAGCTGTAACAAAGTTTTAATAGTAGTTAAGGGTGTTTTAACTTCGTGGGCGATCGCTTTGATTGTATCAATCTCTCTAACTTCAGGAATAGGTAATTCTTGGGGAAATGATTGGATTAAAAGAGCCAATGCAAATTTACTAAAAACTTTATAAGATGGAACTACTAATGGGCAGTGAGCCAAATTTTGATTAAGTAGGGTTAACTGTTCTTGATCGGTAATAAATTGTTTGAGCGATAGTAAGGCAATGGAAATAGGTTCTGGATGTAAGGAAAATAAAAACTTATGATCATCAGAAAAGAATAAAGTGACAAACTCTTGACTGATAAAAATTAAAAATAATTTATTCGTGAATGCATTAGTGTGATCTAGTTTTACTATATGAGTCATTGGCATTGATGAGAATGTAGACGGAAGTAAAAAGGATTGACTAGTAGTAAAAAGCCATGTTTGATCCGAGAAACTCTCACTAAAATTATTTGATATAAGTTGAGGCGAATTAGTCAGTAAGATATTAGTATTCGCAAATTTATTGAGAGAGTCTAAGTAATTTAAAGAATACTCAGCAAAAAACTGGCTCAATGTTGCGATCGCTTTAGACCAATACTCCTGTCCTGAAGTTTGATAAATTTTTTCAACAAACTGATTTTCTTCCAGAACTTCGCCCAGATTTAGATTAGGCATGTATTTGCTATTACCTTTACGTGAGCCTATAACTATACTCCTGCAATCAATTTATCTTTCATCCGCAAGAAGACCCTCGGTTTACCGATGGGATAAATTGCGGTTACTACTTAACTGATTTAACAGTATAATACAATCGCCAAGGTTAAACTCCTTTGTCATCGTGAAACAGTTAAGACACACTTTCAGGCATAAATCGTTGGGCAAAGAGCGGCGAAAACTCTTAAAACAGCTAAGGAATCAACGCATTCCTTTTCCCAGACAACAAACAATTTGTATCACTTACTCCCTTCCCAGTTAAAAACT
>CASBQR010000224.1 GCA_949127865.1 Synechococcales cyanobacterium PMM_0082 | reverse complement strand
TGCGATCGCTGGATTTTATCAAGATTTAATCAAACTGCCTTAGAAGTGAATCAATATATTTCTAGTTATAGTTTAGGTGAAGCTGCGCGATCGATCTATGAATTTATTTGGGGTGATTTTTGTGATTACTATATTGAATTAGTAAAACCGAGGCTTTTAGGAGAAGAGGAATTATCAAAATCCACAGCCCAGTCTGTGCTGCTATCAGTTCTGATTGACACAGTTGCGCTTTTACATCCCTATATGCCCCATATTACCGAAGAAATTTGGCAAGTACTTGTAAGTGCAGACGCTAAAACCTCTTTGGCTTTGCAAAATTTTCCCCAACCAAACCGTGACTTAATTAATTCTGAGTTAGAAGCACAATTTAAATTGATCTTTGAAGTAATTCGCACAGTGCGGAATCTACGTGCCGAGGCAGAGGTTAAGCCCAGCCAAAAAGTAAAAATAATCCTGCAAACTGAAAATCAAACTGAACTTATAGCTTTAACCAGTGGTAGTAGTTATATTTCTAATCTAGGTAAAATTGAGGAGATTATAATTACTAAGCAAGTCCCTGACAATTTGGGACAAACCCTTGCAGGTGTGGCAAATACGGTTCAAGTTTTATTACCCTTAACTGGAGTTATTGATTTAGGGAAATTTAAGCAGAAACTGCAACGTAATCTGACCAAAATTGAAGGAGCGATCGCCTCTACGGAGTCTCGTTTAAGTAATGAGAGCTTTATCCAAAGGGCACCATCTGAACTAATTGCCAATGTCAAAGCAGAACTAGAGGAATCGAAACAACAGGAAAAAATCCTGCGATCGCGGCTTGAAGAGCTTGGTTAAGATGGGACTACCAGTTACTCTCTATGCATTTGGTAATAGAGCTAAGCCCCGTTCTCCTCGCCGTAATATAGACATTAAAATTGAAAATGATTATGTGAAATCGACAAAACCACCTACGGGGGCATCTACCTTTGCTGATATTAAATATGCACCACTTTCGGGACATTATTATAAACTTGAGCAGGGTACTGAACTCCCAGAAGGTCTTAATTTTATTGCTGACGGTAAAGATGTAGGAGGTAATAAGGAAAAGATTACTCAATAATTCAAATGAGAGAGTGGAGTTAATTAAATCAGGTCTTCATGATCCTAGTCAGAGAGGAACTTGTTTGCGATTGTTGGAATTTCTTAGCTTACAAGAACGGGAAAGCTTATTTAATGATTTATTAGAATTAGCAAGTTTAGCCCATGCTGATATTGAGCTTAGTCATAAAATAATTCTGACATTTCCTGTGGATTGGCTATTAGAAAGTATAGAAAAAAGTGCAGAGTTAATTCTTAATAATGCAACCTACGAGGAATATAGATGTCTGTTACAACTTTATTTGGGAATTGACCATAACTTAACAAAAAGACTAATTGATAGAGCTTTACAGCAAGATGACTTAGATATTATTGAAGCAGGAGAAGATTTTGAAAAAGTAATTGAGTTGCAAGCTCAAAAGATATCGCCTCCAAATTCCTTTTATAAAATTATGGCTCACACAACAAATAAATCTGTTATGGCTGACCACTTTTTTTGACTGGTAATAACAGTTTTTAGTCTAAACTCCAGTTATTAAATGTTTAAACTGCCGATGACTACCTTCGGTATATACCAAAAACCAGCCATCTGTCTAAAGCAAGTTGTTCACTTACATCTTAAAGAAGTGGTAGACGGATACTCCTTTAAGTCAAAAAGATCGTTAGGAAGCAAGGGAGTATTAGAGTTTTTTCAGAATTTCCTTTGCCATTGATAAAAAGTCTTGGGTAGGAGTTTTTGTGGTTAGGTTAGGTGAGGCAGTCATTAGCGGCTCATTTAAAGCATTTAAAGGCTCCGCAGGTATTTCCTTCTCATTGGGTATGAGCTCTGTTAAAACATCAATGGTCGTGGGTTGGGAACTCAGAACCCTGGGAGTATAGAGTAAATAAATAATGCGATCGCCTACAGTCCAAGTATTATTTGTAGTGGCAATTTGTAATTTAGCTTGGCGTTCAAGGATAATAGGCAATAGGTTTCCAGCAGCTAATAAAGAATTAAATTGGGCTAGTTGTAAATCAATATTCTCAATATTGCCATAAAGTATAACTTCATCTAGTTTAGCTTCCTTTTGGATGATGTATTGATTCCAAGATTTAATCGAAAATCTAGAACTAAAAGCCTGTTGAATCTCTGATGGCATAGCGAGTGGCGAATCCTGTTGATTAGGATAGAGCGCTATTACCTTGGGAGGATGAAATTCTTCTAGTACCCTTTGGGCGAGGACTAAATTTATATCAGGATTAGCGGTAAGAGCCATAAAAGTGCCAGCATGATCTAAGCCACCGACTGCTAAGGCTCTAATATCCATGGCATTACTAACTACGGCTGGAATATTTTGAGCGATCGCCAGTTTGCAGGATTCAGAACTAGTATCAATCATCGACACGTTTTGCCCAGATTTTTGCAAAATTTTTGCCACTAGGATACCCAAAGGACTACATCCTACAATTACTACACCTTGAAACTCTTGGTTACTAAGACCTAGCCGTTGGGCTATCCACTTTGCCGTTAGCCCTTGCAAAAATACTGTCATGGCAATGGTTAAAAATACTAAGGCTTTAATTGATGCCCCACCATTTATGTCCTTTTCTCTCAGGATAATCGCAAACAAGGAAGCAACTGAAGCCGCAACGATACCTCGGGGAGCGCACCAAGCTAGGAAGAGTTTTTGCTGCCAACTCAAGCCACTATTCCATGTCGAAACTAGAATATTTAAGGGTCGAATAATTAACATCATTGCTAACACTGTCAAAACTCCACCCCAACCCAAAACCAAAATACTGGAAACAGAAAGATTAGCAGATAAAAGGACAAAGACTACGGAAATCATAAGGATAGTCAATTGTCCTGTGAACTTTAGTAATAGACGCTCATCGGGAATTGCCGAGGCTCTGACAACTATGCCCATCAATACGGCTGTCATCAGTCCAGACTCACTTTGAATCGATTGAGCGATCATAAAGAAACCTAAAACCGCCGCTAAAACCACAGAACTTTTAGTATCATCAGCTAAAAACGGCGATCGCTTCAGAAAATTACTAAGTAGGAATCCACCAACTACGCCAATAAATGCACCAATTCCTAATCTCAGAACTAGGCTTTGGATAATTTCAAATACCGTAGCATTGTTATTTAAGACAACTTCTAAAACTACTACCGCTAAAATCGCCCCCACGGCATCAATTAGTACTCCTTCTCCTTCTAAAATTGTGGCTAATCGTGGATCTAGAGTGACTTCTTTAAGAATTGGATTAATTACAGTTGGCCCTGTGACTACAACCAAAGCCCCATAAAGAAAGGCGATCGGCCAAGGAAATTCACTGAAATAGTAAGCAGCAATCCCCCCCCCCATTAAGCTAATTAATGCCCCAATTGTAGTTAAATTACGAATGGTACTGGAAACCTGACCTAACCTTTGTAGTTGCAGCTTAAGTCCACCCTCAAATAAAATTAGCGCCACAGATAGGGAGACGATAACTTCTAAGCCTTGGTCTAAATAGCTGGGTTCAATCAACTTTAATCCACTCCGTCCCAGTCCCAACCCCAAAATTAGTAAAAATACAATACTTGGTACCCGAAAATAGTTAGCAACTACCTGTGCTAGTACTCCTGCGATTAAAGCTACGGTGATTAAGACTGTGAGTGTAAATGAGGCTTCCATTCCCCTATGTTAAATGGTTATTAGTTTAACTTAAAGTCAATTTTTAATTCCCAAGCCTAAAAGTTTGGATAAATCAACAGTTTGCGATCGCCAAATAAATCGAATAAGCCATAAGATTAATCTTAGACTGATGGCAGGAGTTCTCAAGCAATGACTCAGACGGTTGTAAAAAAATCCTTATATGATATTTACGAATATGTGTTTTAGGATTTATGTAGTTGAGGCGATCGCTTGCAGATTTGATTACTTTTTATAGATGTGTCATCATAATTACGGAGCCAATTTAAGTTGGGAATGACTATGCGATCGCCTATTTATCCTCTATCAGTTTCTGAATACCTAGAAGCAGAAGCAAAAAGCGAAGTCCGCCATGAATATGTGGGTGGAGAAGTTTTTGCGATGGCAGGGGCAAGTAGGAAGCATAATCTTATAGCTGGTAATATTTACTCTCGGTTGCGATCGCATTTGCGGGGAGGCGGCTGTGATGCTTTTATGTCAGATATGAAGGTGAAGTTAAAATCTGAAATTAAGAAAAAAAGTATCTTTTACTATCCTGACGTGGTTGTAAGCTGTGAATTGCAAACTCAAGATCAATTTGTCCTAAATTCTCCTTCCTTGATCGTTGAAGTTTTATCTCCTAGCACTGAAGTAATTGATAAAAGAGAAAAACTACAAAATTATCAAACTATTCTGAGCTTGCAAGAATACGTTTTGGTTGATCAAGATCGAATACATATAGAAATCTATCGGCGGATTGATGAAGAAAATTGGACAAGGGAAACTTTAGGAAGAGAAGATAAGTTGCAATTAGATTCTGTGAATTTAACTTTGCCTGTAATGGATATTTACGAAGACGTGTTTTAGTATTTGCGTTCTTGGGGTGTGAAGCGATCGCTATCTAATTTAATTAAACTCATATCCACAGGGCGATCGCTAGTTTGAACTTGATGATTTTGGATATAGCCCAAGGAATGTTTAAGAAAGTTTTGATCATCGCGATCGGTGTAGTCACTGCGGGAATGGGCACCTCGGCTTTCTTTTCTAGCCAAAGCACTCGCCATAATAATTTCGCCGACTGTAATTAAACTTTTTAGTTCTAAGGCTGCGGTGAGTTCCATATTAAATATTTGGCTGCGATCGCCTAGTTTTAAGTCTTGAGCATAGATTTTTTTCAGAATTTGCAATTTGCCTAAACCGATTGTCAAACTTTCATGATCGCGATATATGCCACAATGTTCGGTCATCAGGTCTTGGAGTTGGGTTCTTAACGTATAAATAGAAGTACTGCCATTTTGATTGAGGACAGACTGTAACTTAGCTTGTGCTTGGGTTTTATAGGGTTCGGGATTGAGTTTGGGCATGGGGCGATCGCTCACATATTCGCCAATTTTCTCACCTGAACGTTTACCAAAAACTACACATTCCAAAAGGGAGTTTGCTCCTAACCGATTGGCTCCATGCACAGATACACAAGCACATTCTCCCGCCGCAAAGAATCCACTAATAGGAATGCTATCACTATTAATCACTTGACAGTCAATATTCGTAGGAATCCCACCCATGGAATAATGAACTGTCGGACGCACGGGCAGAGGGGCATCGACACAATCAATCCCTAGCATTCTCATACCTTCTTCACGGGCAAAGGGAATCCGACTCATAATCTTCTGCTTGCCTAAATGTCGGACATCTAAATGCACAAATGCACCACCGTTAATACCTCTTCCTTCCCTAATTTCTTGGGCAATATTCCGAGAAGTAATATCACGGGGAGAAAGTTCCATTTTATTTTTACTGAGATCGTAATTTCCCATGAAGCGATCGCCTAGATCATTAATTAAATAGGCACCTTCACCTCTGACTGCTTCAGAAATTAGCACGCCTACGGGATACAAACCTGTGGGATGGAACTGCACGAACTCCATATCCTGTAATGGCAAACCTGCGATCGCTGTCAAACATAATCCATCACCCGTAGAAGCGAAATCATTGGAAGTGGTATTAAAAGCTCGACCATAGCCCCCTGTGGCGAATAAAACAGCCTTTGCCCTGAATACTTCCACTTCTCCTGTTTCGAGGCAATAGGCGACTAATCCTTTTACTTCTTCATTCCTACTTTGATCTTCATAAATCAATTCCATCACATACCATTCTTCGTAAACTTTGGTACCGTAACGGATTAGACCACTCACCAGTTCATGTAAAATAGCGTGTCCTGTTTTATCCGCCGCGTAGCAAACTCGACGGTGACTGTGACCACCAAAGGCACGTTGGGCGATATGTCCATCTTCAAACCGTGAAAACAGAACGCCTTGATGTTCCAAATCAATGATGACTTCGGGAGCAGATTTAGTTAAAATCTCTACGGCATTTTGATCGGCAAGATAATCAGAACCCTTGACGGTATCAAAGGCATGACTGAGCCAGTTGTCATCACTATCTAAATTCCCTAAAGCCGCCGCCATTCCTCCTTGAGCCGCAACAGAATGGGAACGAATGGGATGAACCTTGGAGATTAAACCCACGCTTAATTTGGGATAATTTTGAGCGATCTCCACTGCTGCTCTTGAACCCGCTAAGCCACCACCGACAATCAAAACATCATGGTCTATCATATTATTTCTTCAACAATTAAAAATTCAGGATTTTCCACATAACCCATAAACTGCCCCATCACCGCTTGGACAATATCTCCACCCATATCTTCTTAGATAAAACCTTCCATATCCGAAACTTCAATGACTTCAATATAATCAACGGATGGAGGATTCTCACCGATCAAAGGACGAATCACCCGATGATTAACAAAAGAAATTACTCGCTTAAGTTCTCGCATACTAGGATAGTCAAATTCCCTTTGCCAAGCTTCAAATTGTAAAGGGGATACGCCAGATTTAAGTTTATAGGTGAGGATGATTTTAGACATTTTTGAAAGAATTAAGGATAACTTGCGGATAAATTCAGATATGTAGCTAGTTTAGTACATTTAGTTCAGGTCAGTCTGATCAAAAGCTTTAGAAATCAGCATTAAGAGGCGATCGCGGAAATGGAATCACATCTCGAATATTTCCCATGCCTGTCATAAACTGCACTAATCGCTCAAAACCTAAACCAAAGCCAGAGTGAGGAACAGTACCATAGCGGCGCAAATCTAAATACCACCAATAATCTTCAGGATTCTGCCCGATCGCTTTAATTCTTGCTTCTAAAACTTCTAATCGTTCTTCTCTTTGGGAGCCACCGATAATTTCACCAATCCCCGGCACTAAAATATCCATAGCTCGGACTGTAGGGCGATCGCTCTGGGCATCATCATCTAGGCGCATATAAAAGGCTTTAATACCTGCGGGATAATCCATGACAATTACGGGCTTTTGGAAGTGAACTTCGGCTAGATATCTTTCATGTTCCGATTGCAAATCTAAACCCCACTGCACAGGAAACTCAAAGGATTGCTTGCTTTTTTGTAAAATCTCCACAGCCTCGGTGTAGGTAATACGTTGGAACTCTTCATTAATAATTTTTTGAGCATTGGGCATAACGCGATCGCTTATCCGTTCTTGGAAAAATGCCATATCTTCAGGGCAATGTTCTAAAACGTAGCTAAAAATATATTTGAGAAACTCTTCCGCTAAGTCCGCATTCCCTTCTAAGTCACAAAATGCCATTTCTGGCTCAATCATCCAAAATTCTGCTAAGTGTCGAGAAGTATTAGAATTTTCAGCCCGAAAGGTGGGTGCAAAGGTATAGACATTGGTAAAGGCAGTAGCCATCACTTCCGCTTCTAGTTGACCACTAACGGTTAAAAATGTCGGTTTACCAAAGAAATCTTGGCTATAGTCGATCGCTTTGCCCGCAGTTGCCAATTTAGGTAAATCAAGCCCTGTAACTGCAAACATTTCTCCTGCACCCTCGCAGTCACTATTGGTAATAATGGGAGTATGCACCCAAATAAATCCCCGCTCTTGGAAGAATTTATGAATGGCAAAGGAACAGGCATTTCTGACTCTGAATACTGCTCCAAAGGTATTTGTACGCGATCGCAAGTGGGCAACTTCTCTTAAAAATTCAAAGGAATGGCGTTTTTTTTGTAGAGGATAGGTTTCAGGATCGGCGGTACCAAATACTTCAATATCCTGAGCTTGGATTTCAATTCTCTGCCCCTTGCCCAAAGATGCCACTAATAAACCCTTAACCCGCAGCGATGCCCCTGTGGTAATTTGCTTAAGCAATACCTCATCAAAATTTTGGTTATCGGCAACTACCTGCAAGCTGGATAAACAGGAACCATCATTTAATTCTAAAAATGTGACACCTTTCCCCTCCCGTTTAGTTCTAACCCAACCTTGGGCGATCGCTCGATCATTGGGTACACCATCACGAAGCAGGTCAATAATTCTAGGCATATTAAGGTTGCGTATAAATCTTCATATAAATCTTAAGGTAAAAACGATTATTCATTACCAATCTATAAGAATTAGACAAATCCCCAAGAAGATATTGATATGAGCAGCCAAGACCTGAAGTCCTTACTTTTTGAGGGTAGAGATATTAGTACCGTTTTCAGAACGGCAGCAACAAAGTATTTGATAATTTGGTCAAAGCTTTTTGCCTGCTTCACTGCCCCAAATTTTTATGCAAGTTTTCCATAATGAGAATTGCTGGGAGTTTTACCCATTTTCCCGATAAACTAGCAACTTGTTTAACACCATTAGAAACAAATAGATGAACCGCCATAAAACATTGAATTCCTATGGATAATTTAGATACCTCTTCTTTACGAGAAGCATTACAGCAATTTAATCAACAAGAGTTCTATACTTGCCACGATCTACTAGAAGCTCTGTGGATGGATGCTTACTATCCAGAAAAAACTTTTTATCAAGGGCTATTACAAATTGCTGTGGGTCTTTATCATTTGGGCGATCGCAACTGGAAAGGTAGCATGATTCTACTGGGCGAAGGCATAAGTCGGCTCAGAGACTTTCAGCCAGAATATATGGATATAAATGTGTCAAAGCTAATTCAAGATAGTGCTGAGTTACTTAATAAAATCCAAAAATCAGGCAAAGAGGAGCTAGAAGTTCTAACCTTCAAATTACCTGAAATTGAATTAATTATGCAAACGGAAATTTAGACTTTTTCGAGTTTTTGAGTGGAAGCTAAAGCATAATGCAGTTTATTTAAAGCATCTATATATGCAGTAGCTGAAGCCACGATAATATCAGTATTGGCAGCGTGCCCAGAAAAGATACCTCTTTCATGCCTTAACCGAATTGTGACTTCTCCAAGGGCATCAATGCCTGCGGTCACTGACTGTACTGAGAATTCAATGAGTTGATTAGGAACATCAATCAATCGATTAATCGCTTTGTAAACTGCATCTACAGGTCCTGTGCCAACTGCCGCATCGGTGATTTCTTTACCTTCGGGAGTCAAGATTGTCACTGTTGCCGTAGGCACTGAGCGATCGCCACAACTGACTTGCACCTGCTCTAGGTGAAATGCTTTAGTAACTTGGCGAATTTCATCATTGACGATCGCTTCTAAATCCCAATCACTAATATCTTTCTTTTTATCAGC
>CASBQR010000223.1 GCA_949127865.1 Synechococcales cyanobacterium PMM_0082 | reverse complement strand
GGGTTGGCACCACGCTCGTACATCGGCAGGATTTCCGGCTGGGGCTGGGGTTTTGGATCGGGTTTGGGGGCAGGGAGTAAAAATAGAATTGCTGAAGCGATCGCTAAACTACTAACCCCAATTAAAGCAGGTAAGAGGGCTGCCACTCGTTTAGTTGAAGAAATCACTGGCTGAATTACTGCCTTAAGATCGAGTACAGTTTGAGGATCAAGGCAAAGACGATCCAAAGTTTCAACTAGATCGAAAAGCTGCACAGTAGTCAAATTGAACTCAGTTTGAGAGTCCCCGTTTAGGTCATCACGGGATTTGACTTGAAGGTGATGTTGGTAGATTCCTACAGGTTTTAAGCTGACTAATTGATCTTCAACTAGAAGCGCGTTGGCATTCTGTAAAGCTTGGGCATATTTACCCGTAGATTTGATCAGGCTATCTAATAATTCCCGATCGCCAGAAACTTGCTTGCCATTGTGGTGAAATTTAAACTCAAATCTAGTCAAAATCGATAGTCGATCTCCTCCTTCTGCACTAATACCCTCGATTTGCAGAGTACAAGTAGGTAGATTGTAAAAGCGTTGAATAGGCATGATTAGTTATTACTGGCGATCGCCTTTGAGCTTAGCAAATTACTCCAAAGTCTCTGTTCTCCTAAGCTCCCACTACAAAATAATAGTTGGGTTAAAAGATGGATGGATAAGTCTCTAATTTCTTGATCATTGAGTATAGAAGGCGATCGCATCCGACTCAAAAATAAATCATGAAACTGATTTAAGTATGCATCTAAGTAACTAAGATTTTGTTGTAACCCTAAAGCTTCAATTTTATTCTCACTGACTTGATACTCAGTTGTTACCAACAAGCGCAGATGGGTATTAATCCGTCTGGCTATATTACAAATAATCATTACTAGAGCCTTTGCCTCTTCCCAAGTTAAGATCCCTCTTTGGTAGTTATGACGATAGGGATTGGTATTGCGTAATCGCCAGAGGCTAACTCGATTTGGAATAATTTCACTTAATCCAATCTCTGCGACCAATTCCAAAATAACATCTGTTGCCTGTAAATCAATGGCTTCGATCGCCAACAGTAAGTGATCTAACTCTATACGTACTGTAGAACCACACCCCTGAGTTTGGGGCATTGGCAGATCGGGGTAAGTTTGAGAATTAAGTAAAGTATTTGCCTGCATAAGTAGCAGTATAAGTGCAGTAGAGTCTTATAGATTCAGAAGATTTCTAAGCCATACAACTTAGATTTTCTATGGTTTTCTATATTATCGGAATAATTTTAACTAGACTGTTACTAATCTTTAGTAGAACCTATACAAGAGCATTTTTAAGCAGCTAGACTAAATCTTATTGCCTTGGAAATTGACAACTTAAAATTAATTATTGCTGATTAAAAATATCTAAACCTGACTTGAAATTAGCATCAATCTTAGTTAAAGCAATATCCTGAATACATCCCGAATAAATTCTTGGTGTACACAAAGATAAAAACAACAAGTTTATGCCTGACGTGAATAGTATTCAACCACTAATAGTTCGTTTACTTGTAGAGCAATCCATTCTCTCTCCACAACTCCATTAATTTTGGCAGTTAGTTTAGCTTTTTCAAATTCTAGGTGACTAGGTGTATTTGCTAGACCTGGAAATTCCAAGTTCTGCTCTACTAATTTGCGAGATTTTTCTGAATCTTTAACACTAATTACTTCACCAGGGCGGCAGCCATAGCTGGGGATCGAAACAACTTTACCGTTGATGGTAATGTGACCATGGCGGACTAACTGACGCGCAGCAGGAATTGTTGGTGCCATACCTGTACGAAATACAGTATTGTCAAGGCGCATTTCTAAAAGTTGAAGTAAAACTAGACCTGTGGAACCTTTAACTCGTCTAGCCTGACGTACATAGCGTAATAATTGTCTTTCGGTTAAGCCATAATTGAAGCGAAGTTTTTGCTTTTCTTCTAAACGCACCCCATACTCGGTCTTTTTCTTGCGTTCTTGTCCATGTTGTCCGGGTGGGTAGGCATGTTTAGGTTGCTTGCGGCTTAGACCAGGTAGCTCTCCTAGTCTGCGTACTATTCTGAGGCGCGGTCCTCGGTATCGAGACATGATTGCTCCTTATGTTGATATTTTTACAGGCTTTCTAGTATAAGCTGATTTTCCAAAAGTTGCTACACAAAGTTAGCGAAATACTTAAAAACCCGATTAAATAATTTTAGGCATTTATGCAAACCTAATGCAAACCTAAAGAAAAAGAGAGTTAACTTAGGCGATCGCCTAGGGTTCGTTACAATGCTGTTGTCAAAGTCAATATATTAATGACTCAGATTATATGGTGCAATTACTCGAAAATCCTTTGCGTGTCGGACTACAGCAAGAGAGGACTCCAGAGCCTTTAGTCTTAGTTATATTTGGGGCATCAGGTGACTTAACCGCCCGTAAACTAGTACCAGCTATTTATCATTTAAAACAACAACGTCGACTGCCTGCGGAGCTAACCATTGTGGGAGTGGCGCGCCGAGATTGGAGTCATGATTATTTCCGTGCCCAAATGCGGGAAGGTATAGAGCAGTTTTCTGATGGGATTGGGGCTGAGCCTTTATGGGAAAATTTTGCTGAAGGGTTATTTTACTGCGCGGGGGATATCGATAACCCCGATGACTACCAAAAGCTGAATACCTTACTTAGTGAAATTGATCAAAAACGTGGCACTAGAGGCAATCGCGTATTTTATCTGGCTGTAGCTCCTAAGTTTTTTCCTGAAGCGATCAATCAGTTGGGTAACGCAGGCATGATCAAAGACCCGATCAAAACCAGATTGGTAATTGAGAAACCTTTTGGTCGAGATTTGGCTTCCTCTCAAGAGTTAAATCAAGTTGTCCAAAAAGTTTGTAACGAGAGTCAAGTTTATCGAATTGATCACTATTTAGGGAAAGAAACTGTACAAAATCTATTGGTTTTACGGTTTGCCAATGCGATTTTTGAGCCTCTGTGGAATCGCCAGTTTGTGGATCATATTCAAATTACCGTAGCCGAAACCGTTGGAGTCGAAGATCGGGCAGGATATTATGAAAGTTCTGGGGCATTACGAGATATGCTCCAAAATCACCTGATGCAATTATTTTGCCTAACGGCTATGGAGCCTCCAAATACTATGGATGCGGATTCTCTACGAAATGAGAAGGTAAAAGTCATTCAATCTACCCATTTGGCTGATACCCGTGACCTTACTTTTTCGGCAATTCGGGCGCAGTATGGGGCGGGTGCGCTTAAGGGCAAAAATGTAGTTGGTTATCGCACTGAGCCTAATGTTAATCCAGAATCGACGGTGCCTACCTACGTCGCTATGAAATTTTTTGTGGATAACTGGCGCTGGCAGGGTGTGCCGTTTTATCTGCGGACGGGGAAAAGAATGCCCAAAAAGGTAAGTGAGATTTCGATTCAATTTCGAGATGTACCTTTGACTTTATTTCAATCCGCAGCTAAACAGGTTAGCCCTAATATTTTGGCACTGAGAATCCAGCCCAATGAGGGGATATCTTTGAGATTTGAGGCAAAAATGCCGGGTGCTGATTTGAGATCGCGTTCTGTTGATATGGACTTTGGCTATGGTAAGACTTTTGGCGTTGAGGGTTCCGATTCCTATGAACGACTATTGTTAGACTGTATGTTGGGTGATCAGACATTATTCACCCGTGGCGATGAAGTGGAAGCAGCTTGGAGGGTTGTCACTCCTGCCCTCTCTTTATGGGATCAACCCAGCGATCCAACTTTAATCCCTCACTATCAAGCGGGTTCTTGGGGACCATTAGAGGCAGACATAATGATGAGCCGCGATAGACGGCAATGGCGCAGGCTATAGAAGTTTAATAATAAAATAAGGAAGAGGTTTTATGCAATCAGCATCAGTTTTATCTCTACAAGCCCCAAAAGATGTTTCGTTATCTCAGGTGGAGCTTGAACTTAGTAAAATTTGGCAATCCTATGGAGAAAATGCCGCAGCAAGGGCAACAACTTTTAATTTATTAGTGTATGAGCCTGAAAATGAAATTGGTACAAGATTAGTTACCGTAGATACGATTGCTAATCAAACTCCCTGCCGAGTGATCGATCTATGTCCGATATCTGGGGAAGATGAGGGAATTATGGCTCAAGTTGCTGCCTATTGTCCCATTCAGAAAAGTTCTAGCTCTTTAATTTGTGGCGAGTATATTACTCTACGTGGCACAAGGGAGGCTTTTGATCGGATTCATGCTTTACTTACGGGCTTGGTAATTTCTGATTTACCGACTTTTGTGTGGTGGAAGGATAGTCCTGCTCCCTATACCAGAATGTTTGAGCGTTTGGTTAATCTGAGCGATCGCCTGATTTTTGATTCCGCATTTTTTAAAGATTCCGAAACAGATTTACTAAAAGTGCAGGAATTAATTAATAATCACGCGCAAATTGCGGATTTAAATTGGCGGAGGATAGCCCCTTGGCAAGAATTAACTGCTCAAGCCTTTGATTCCCCCGATCGCCGTGCTGGAGCTTGGAAGGTAGATCGAGTCACCATTGATTACGAGAAAGGCAATAGTACCCAAGCTTTAATGTTTTTGGGTTGGTTAGCCAGTCGATTGGAATGGAAGCCAGTTTCTTTGAGTAAAGAAGGTGGAGACTATAATATTCAACGCATTACTTTAATTAGTAGAGATAACTTTGAAGTAGAAGTAGAACTAGCCGCAATTCCTGTGGGTGATGTGGGAGATGTAGTTGGGGACATGATGGGATTAAAACTAAGTTCTACCGACCCCACTGCCGATACATCTAATGTATTTTGTTCTGAGTCTATGGGTTGTATGCGTATGGAAGCGGGAGCCCAGAGTAGTCGGACTTATCAAGTTACACGTTTATCTGATCAAAGTGCCAATATACTTTTAAGTCAACAGCTCCAACGCTGGGGTAGGGAAGTCTTGTATGAAGAAAGTTTGGCGGTAGCTGCTGAGATCTTAAAACTTAACTCTGCGAATTAGCTACCGAAAAGCGATCTAAAGCTCCCCTTACTTCAGTTATGGGGAGAACCCTAAAAATATTACATTAATTAAGAAATGCAAGAAACAGTCTTAATTTTCAGTTTTCTTTTAGGATTTCTACATGAAACGATCAAAGATACATGTGGGGCAAGTGATGCCACAAAATATAAAGTTAGTGAAGGCATACTTGCTGCCTTTTCAATGGCGAGGTAACTTACTCACCCATGGCAATTGACTTAAATCCACTTATCGAGATTTTGGTAATACCCTTCCTAGATTCAACTGTGTTCATAGTTTTCTATATTTTCTAATGTCCATTTTCACAAGGTGGAGGTAAAAATTAGTTCCGCGATCGCCTTTTGCCAAATCTACAGTCTGATCGCACCTCATACAGACAAATCCGAGAATCGCCTAACTGAAAACTTAAAAAGATGATTATTGAAGCGATCTCAACCAATTCTAATTTTGTTAAGTTTGAATACGTTTTAAAACAAATCAATCAGTTCCAAGACTACAGCAACATGATTTCAAACATGGCTATGCCAAAGTATTTGGAATTAAGAAAATATTAATTAATCGCTTTTACCGCAGCAGTCTCTGCTAATCAATCTAGGAATTAATATAGATGAAATTGCTTATCACGATCGCGGCTTTGACTTTAATTTGCCTTGGACTTGCCATCGTTTATGGTAAATATCGGTGGGAGATCGATACTGCTACTTTGCGTGCCAAGTTAACAAATGGACAAAAGACAATTCAGCCCAAATTTTATAGTGAAGACGAGCTTGATGGTTTACCAGAACCCGTAAAGCGATTCTTTCAGAAAGTGCTTAGGAATGGGCAGCCAATGATTACTGCGGTAAAACTTTCTCAACAAGGGCAATTCAATATGAAAGAAACAGAAGCTAAATGGAATCCGTTTACCGCCACCCAAGTAGTTACAACTCAATGTCCTAGTTTTGATTGGGATGCACGCATTCAGATTGTTCTGGGACTGAATGCATTTGTGCATGATACATATTTGCTAGGGGAAGGTAGTTTACTGGCATCATTACTTGGTCTTTTCACTATGGCGAATGTACGCGGCGGCACTGAAGCTAACCTAGGTGAGCTGTTGCGATTCTTTGCCGAGACTGCTTGGTATCCCACGGCGCTTTTACCTAGCCAGGGTGTGCGTTGGGAAGCGATTGATCATACTTCTGCTCGTGGCACTCTGACAGATGGTGATACAACTGCCTCTCTCGTATTTAGTTTTAATGCCGAAGGGTTAATCGATACTATGCATGCCGTAGCTCGTTATCGGGACAAGCTAGTAGCAATGCCTTGGGGAGGTCGATTTTGGGAATACGTGGTTCGCGATGGAATGCTGATTCCTTTGCAAGGTGAAGTGGGATGGGAATATCCAGAGGGGATGAAGCTCTATTTCAAAGGAAGAGTTACTGAAATTAACTATGAGTTTGCATCATGAATAGATGTAGAGAATTACCCATAGGGGAAAGGTAATGGCAACTGCAACTAATTTTAAGAACTATTACACGATTTTGGGAGTGAGCAAAACCGCAACTCCTGAAGAAATCAAGCTGGCATATCGCAAGACTGCCCGTAAATATCACCCTGACCTTAATCCTGGGGATAAAAATGCAGAGGAAAAGTTTAAAGACCTAAATGAAGCAAATGAGGTTCTTTCTGATCCCGAAAATCGGCAAAAATACGATCGCTTTGGACAACATTGGAATCAGCCGAATTATACTGAAGCCCCAACTCCCAGACAATCATCTAGGGGATCGAATGTAGAGAATGACTTCGACCAATATGGAGACTTTGATTCCTTTATTAACGATCTATTAGGTCGGCAAAGATCTTCTTCGACTGGATATCGTTCTCAAGCTCCTGCCCCTGATACTGAAGCTGCGATCGCCCTCACATTTTCTGAAGCATTTCATGGAGTCCTGAAGCATCTTCTCCTTGATGGCGAAACCATTAATGTCCGCATTCCAGCAGGCGCAACCACAGGGATTCGCATTAGAATCAAAGGTAAAGGTCATCCCAGTCCATTCTCTCAACAACGTGGCGATTTATATTTAACTATTGAACTTTTACCCCATTCCTTCTTTCGGTTTGAAGGTGAAAATCTTGTCTGCGACATTCCTATTCGCCCTGATGAAGCAGTTCTAGGGGCAGAAATTAATGTGCCGACTCCCGATGGTAGCGTATCTATGAAAGTTCCGAAGGGCATAAAATCTGGACAATCCCTCCGACTTCGGGGCAAAGGCTGGACATTGCCAAAGGGAGGTCGAGGTGATTTGTTTGCCAAACTTCAGATTGCCACGCCCCAAGACCTTAGTGAGATTGAACAAGAATGTTACGAAAAAATCCAAGCGAATGCCAGCTTTAACCCACGCGCTCAGATAGAGGAGAATAAACTATGACCGACCAACCTTTAAGCAACTTATCAACTAGTATGTCCAGCAGCCTTTCCCAAAAAGTAGTTTCCCTTGAAGGTGACCAACTTTATACCTTAGAGTATGCAGCATCTATTACGGAAACTTCGATTACGGTTGTGCAGGTTTATGTAGAGTTGGGAATAATTGAAGCGATCGGGGTGATGCTCCATAGTCGGCAGATTGCTCGCATTGCTCAGATTCAAAGGTTACGACAGGACTTAGGTCTGAACTTAGTTGGAGCGGCGATCGTGCTAGATATGGCTACAGAAATTGCTCAATTACGCGCCATGGTCAATTGCCATCGCTCTCATCTCCCATGAGAAATTCATCCATAGAACCGACCTTGAATCAAGAACGCAGCAAAATGCTTCAACAATGGCAAGATTGGTTAGAAATACCGATGCTGGTGTTGAGTTTTACTTGGTTAGGTCTATTTATCGTTGAATTAGTTTGGGGACTGAATCCTTTATTAGAAGCGATCAGTGATCGCTTTCTAAAAGAACAATTCCTTAATTCCTTAGAGATAGATAGCGGACCAGTCTTCTATTTTTAACTCAATTACCTGTCCAATATCAGGTTTGTTACGGGTGAGTAAAGTTGCATAATCACCTCAACAATCATCTTCTCAAGTTTGCGATTAGGCATTCCCTTCGATCATGTTGACAAAGAAGATCTGATTAAGCCGCAAAAAATGGAAGATTGATAATATCCAGCGATTTATGGTTTTTATTGGGCTAATTAGCTCTATTTTCGACTATTGCACCTTTGCTCTGATGTGGTTTGTGTTTGGTGCGAATTCTATAGATAATCAAGCCTTGTTCCAAACTGGTTGGTTTGTAGAAAGCTTGATGACTCAAACCCTAATTATTCATATGATTCGTACTGCTAAGATTCCTTTTCTGCAAAGCTGGGCTTCCGCTTCAATGCTGATAATTACGGCGACAATCATGGCTATTGGCATGTATCTGCCATTTTCACCGCTTGCTTCTAGTTTAGGGTTTGTTCCTTTGCCATCTGTTTATTTTCTTTGGCTAGCTTTAATTCTCACTTGCTATTGTATCTTGACTCAATTTATAAAATCTTGGTTTATTAAAAAATATGGATATAGTTAAGGTCATCCATATTATTCAGTTTAGTAAAATCCGCAGGGCATGAGAATTTCCAAAGTGCTATTATCGTATGTTAATATAGCTCAACTGCTAGAGCCTACTACAACAGGGCTAAACTAAGGTTACTCTAAAAGTCTATTCTGGTAAACTAAAACGAGTGTCTAGACTTCAGCCGCCTTGTACTAGGGCATTATAAATTTGCTTATAGGCTTGCCAACTGAGACCATGAAATATCATTCTTTTTTCAGCGATCGCTGTTTGTGTTTTTGATTTCATAGTCTCTTAAGATATTTGAAGATTGAACAAAGCCTAAGGCAGTGTACAAGTCCATTTCTGAGGAATATTAAGCTTATCAGCATCCCCAGCGGTTACTCCTCCATATCCTGCTTCACAGGCACTAATAAATTTTTGACAATCCCGTAAACTACCTTTGCAAGTTGCAGTTTTCCCTTGCTTATCTTCAGTGGTGGGATTCTTGATTTCTAGAGGATTAGTGGGTTTTGGCTGCGGAGTTGAAAGGCGAGGAAGTTCATTTCTAGGAGTCTGAGCATGGACATAGTTAGGAACTAGAGTTGAGGAAGAAAGAAGAAGAAGAATAGAAAAAGAACGAGTTAAGAATTTCATATTTTTTGGCTCAAAGGATTTAATTGATTTAGTTGATGTGTTTATTATGCGGCAGTAAAAGAAAGTCATCGGTGATTAAAAGGAATAGAACTTGGTGATAAAAAACACTTTTACTTGTAATTTGGAAACGCATAGTTATTTTATAAGTGGAAGCTTCCTAACGCCCTAAGTAACGCTTCAAACTTGATTGCGGTTTCGCCTAACTCTGAAGCAATATCTGAGTCAGCGACAATACCCGGCACCTGCATAGATTTGAGCCGTCTCACCAATTAAATAACCAGAGCGAATGCCAACTGCAAATATACCCACTCCCTTGGTAGTGATAGTGAGAGTTTTTGGCAAACGCAAATATAAGTTTCAACATTAAAATTAATGATCATAGGATTTACAACACTTTTCCTTCAAGTCCTCCACGAAAAGGTCATAGGGTATAGCTCAGTAATGGTTTCGATCTCTTTGCTCTCTCTATCTGTAGCAAGTTTGATCATGATGTGCTATGAGCTGATTTCTGGGAAAGTTTCCACCTTCAAAGATTGTATAGATATAAAAAACGTACAGGTATTCCTCTCGCCTCCTATCGTAAATTATGTTAACTATTAATCATTTTGCTAGACTGTAACCACAAGTGGCAAGTTTTTGAAAATCAGATAAATATGTACATACTAGTTGGTGGAGCAGGCTCCGTGGGGCTTTCCTTGGCTCAAGAACTTATAGAACTAGGTCATACTGTTGGCGTAATTGATATTGATCCAGTGGCTTGTCGTTATGCCCGTGAACAATTTGGGGCAATGGCTTTTGAGGGTAGTGCTGTAAATACAGAAGTATTATTGGAAGCTGGGATTCGTAAAGCAGATTCAATGGCGGCAGTTTTGAGGAGTGATGCCTTAAACTTAGCAATGGTAACTCTGGCTAAACACTATGGTGTTCCTCATATTTTGAGTAGAATGCGCCACAGGGATTTTACGGAACCACTACGCATAGCTGGAGCCAACCATATCGTTAGTACAGTTGATATTGGAGTTAAAACTATGGTGAATGCTATAGAGTTTCCCGAAGTAGAATCAATGATGCATTTTGAACAAGGGCAGATTGAAGTACTAAAACTTTTGATTCCAAATAATTGCTATGTAGTTGGGCGTAGCGTTGCTGAAATTGCTCAAGATTTCAGATTTCCCAAAGGCACTTTAATTATTGGCTATCAACCCCATCCTAAAGATGACTTAATGATTCCGAATGGGAGTACAGTCCTTGAACCTAATTCAACTGTCCTAATTGTGACTAAGCCTGATAGTATACATCAAGTTATTGACTTCATGGAGGGTTGTGCATAGATTCTAGTGAATCAATCAAGCATCTTCAAGTTGCAATAACTGTTTATCAATAACTTGGATTCGTCCTCTCACAATTTCTTCAGAAAGAATCCGCTTTCGGAATGCTTCATTAAGTGCGCCTTTTTCTGCCAATAGTAAACGCCGACGGATCGCATCAAGTTTATTTATACTACTAGCCTTATCTGAAAATTGATTAGGACGATGATTATAAAAATCTCGAAGAATCTTTTCGGCGGTGGCAACACGGACTTGATAACTAGAACGCATTTCTTCATAGACAGACTTTGGTAATACCCCTGATTTCAGTAGACTATCTAACTCATCCTGTGCTGCTTTACCTGTCATGAGTTGTGCTTGTAATTCTTCCACCTGATACTGCTCTGTGGAAACCTTGGATAAATTTAGGCGTTTTACCAACCAAGATAAGCTTAATCCTTGCCCCACCAATGACACCAGTACGCTACCAAAAACTATGGTAATGAGAATATCTCGTCCAGGTAAGGTAATCGGTAAGCTTAATGCCAAAGCCATAGAGAGAGAGCCTTTGATATTACCGAAAAAAAGTAAATGTTGCCAACGTATAGGAATTGCTCGATCAATCCACCGAACTGCCGCAAGTAGAGGATAGACGGTCATAATTCGTCCAATTTGATAGGCAAAAATTGCAAATAGAATAGCGGGTAAAGTCATCCAGAGAGTTCCTAGATTAATTTCTAACCCAATTAGGAGAAAAATAAAGGTATTAACCGTAAAACTGGCATATTCCCAGAAATTTGATAGGGTAATGCGAGTTGATGCTAACGTATTAGCTGAAAGCCCAAGGTTGCCAAATATCAAACCCGCAACTACAACAGCGACAGCCCCTGATACCCCGAATAATTGCCCAACCTGAAAAGTGCCAAGGGCAAGGGCAACTGTGAATAATAAACTACCAAGGGGATCATCCAAACGGGTAAATACAGGAATGCTTAAGTAGCCTAGGATGCCGCCGACCAGAACACCACCTATGGATATAAAAAGTAGTTGTTGGATTCCTTCTGCAAATGTGAGTGAGCCTGTAGAATATACTTGAAAAATCAGGTTAAATGCGACTAAGGCTGCCGCATCATTAAATAGAGTCTCTCCTTCCACAATACTTGACAATCGAGGTGGAACAGGTATTTCCTTAAAAACAGCAATCATGGAAACCGTGTCGGTATTTGCTAGAATTACCCCGACAAATAAAGCAGGAATCCAATCTAGTCCTAGTCCAAATTTTAAGAGAACAGCAATAATTCCACTGGAAAGTATAGCCCCAGGTCCAGCTAAGAGGGCAATTGGTTTGAATGTGCTGCGAAGGCGACTAACATCTGTATTAATCCCAGCTTCAAAGATGAGAATTGGCAGAAAAAGATTCAAAACTAAAGCAGGATCTAAACCAATGCGCCGAGATAGTAACTCCGTGACTGGTAAGCCTGCTAATACTAAACCCGTGACGTATGGTATTCGTAACTGCCGTGAAATAATAGCAACTGCAGTAGCAATGAGCAATAGAATAATGGAAATCTTGACTAATTCAGTAATACTCACAGGGCTTAGTTGTTAATCATTTAGTTTGTTTTGGTATATCCTAAGCCATAATTAACGAGGGTTTGAAAGACCTTGCTCAAAAAGCTATTTTTTTCCTAATGGCACAGTTCCGTAATAAAGATAAATCTTTGCTTATAAACCTATCTTTTTTATCACCAAAGCCAACTGGCATTAGTGTTTATGCTAAAAATCTCTGTAGGTATTTGGGGCGATCGCTTGATTCTACCTTACTCATATCTCCATCAGCTGTAAAATCATTTTCACCATCTTTTCCTGCATTCGTAAAAAATTATCCTATTCCCGATACTATGACTCCTCTCCAAGGGACAAAGGGGCATTTGCAGAGATTAGCTTGGACTCAGTGGCAACTACCCAGCATTTATCAGCAGCTTAACTCTAATCTTGTATTCTCACCCGTAGCTGAGGCACCTGTTTTCACGAAATGTCGCTATGTAATTACGATCCATGACACTATTCCTTTACGCTTTCCCCGTTGGTCATCTTCTTTAACTCATTACCATCGCGCTTGGGTGCCATTGGTACTAAATCAAGCGCAGCATATCATTTGCAATTCAGAAGCAACAGCAAGGGATATTAGTATTTCCTACAATATTTCATCCGCCAAAATTACTCCTATTCTCTTGGCGTACGATCGCCTACATTTTTATGAACAAGAGGAGGAAAGTATCCCCAAAATTCCCTACTTTTTATATGTGGGTCGCCACGATCGCCATAAAAATCTCCATCGTCTAATTACAGCTTTTGCCAGCTTAAAAAATTATCAAGATTATGAATTGTGGATAGCTGGTTCTAGCGATCGCCGTTTTACCCCAGATTTACAAGCTCAAGTAAAGGAATTAGGTATATCAAATTTGGTTAAATTTTTAGATTATGTAACCTATGAGCAATTACCAGAGATGATCCGAGGGGCGATCGCTTTAGTTTTTCCTAGTCTGTGGGAAGGATTTGGGTTACCAGTTTTAGAGGCGATGGCTTGTGGTACACCTGTTATTACTTCAAATATATCTTCTTTACCAGAAGTGGCGGGAGATGCAGGAATTTTAATTGATCCATATAATATTAGGGCGATCGCTGATGCTATGCAAACAATAGGAGAGTCACCTAGTTTACGGTCTCAACTTAGAAATTTAGGATTAGCAAGGGCAAAGCAATTTAGCTGGGAAACCACAGCCCATGCCACCACTAAAGTTTTACAGAGGTTTACTTAAGTAGAATTGATAAAGTAATCAAAGTCAGAGCTTTTATCGAAACTTAGGGGTAGAAATCTTCTCCATCCCTAACAATCTAAAATTACATAATAAAATTAGTAGAGAGGAAGTTAGACTTATGCTCTCTTACAATCTTAGAAATCATTTCCTTATTAGAAGTGATATCTTTTGCTGCCACAATTGTCCGAATTGAGAAAGCTCGAAGTGCATCACTAACAGAGAGAGTTCCTTCGGCTGAGTCTTTTCTGCCATTAAAAGGAAAGCTATCTGGTCCCCGTTGACATTGGCTATTGATATTGACTCGACATACCTGATTAACCAGAGGATCAACCAAGCTAGCAATCAAATCCGCATCAGTCCCAAAAATACTAACCTGTTGCCCATAGTCAGAGTTGACAATATATTGAATGGGAGTTTCTAAGTCATCAAAGGGAATGATCGGAATAACTGGACCAAACTGCTCTTCAGTATAGATTTTCATATTCTGATTGGCAGGATAAAGAACCGCAGGATAAAAGAAGGTTTCATTAACCGTACCCCCATCCTTATTAATTACCTCAGCTCCTAAGGATTTTGCGTCTTCAACTAGTTCGGTAAAATACTTAGCTCTGCCCTCTGGTAAGGGGGTGATCGTAACTCCTTTTTCCCAAGGCATCCCACATTTAAGATTTTTCACCGCCTCCGTAAATTTTTCTAAAAATACATCCACAATATCTCGATGGACAAACAGAATTTTCAAAGCCGTGCAGCGTTGACCGTTGTAGGAAAGAGTACCTAAAATGCATTCCTTCACTGCTAGCTCTAGATCTGCATCTGCCAAAACAATTCCAGGGTTTTTAGCTTCTAGTCCCAGCGCACAACGGAGACGATGTAAACGAGGGTGCTGCTTCTTTAGATTATTAGCAGCTCGACTTGAGCCAATAAATCCTAAAATATCAATCTTGCCTGTGGGCATAAGGGGTGGAATAATCACACTACCCTGTCCATACACTGTATTCACCACCCCTGGCGGAAAACAATCTCGAAAAGCCTCTAACAAAGGATAGTAAAGCATTACTCCTGGTCTAGGTGGTTTAAATACAACTGTGTTTCCCATGATTAAAGCGGGAATAAAAATGCTAAAAGTTTCATTTAGAGGATAGTTGCAAGGCCCCATACATAGAGCAACACCAAGGGGCGATCGCCTAATTTGTCCAATAATTCCCTCTTCAATTACAAATCGTGATGAGACTCGATCTAAGTCTTTAAGCGCATCTATAGTTGCTCCAATATAATCTATAGTCCGATCAAATTCTTTAGCTGAATCTTGGTAGGATTTGCCAATTTCCCACATTAACAGATTGACAATTTCTGTTCTTTTGTCACGCATCCGATAGGTGAATTCTTGAATATGCTCAATTCTTTGGGCAACTGTCATCGTTGGCCATACGCCTCTACCTGAGTTGTAGGCTGCAACTGCGGCATCTAAGGCTTGTAAAGATTCAGTTGCAGTTAAAAGTGGAAATTCACCAATGAGCTTTGACGTTAGCCCGTTGCTGGTTTTAACATAAATAGGCGATCGAGATTCTTGTAATGCCCCTTCCCAATAGCGAAGTTCGCCATTAATCAAATACTGCCTTTGGCAAATGGGATCATTAAGTTGATATTCAGGAGGAATACTTGCTTCGTCTAAAAATATTGAATGGATCTGTTCTAATTTCATGGCAAACCATTTTAGTAAGACTGCCTCTAGATATTCGCACTTAAATTTATAAGAACACAAGTCTTTAAGGTTGACTACATAGTTGATTATTATTTGCTGCCCTTTTGATGTCCTAAAATAGATTTGTGCGTTAATCTATATGACATCCGCACTAAATTAAGCCAAAAAGCATAGCCCCAAAATTATAGATGCATAAACAGATCAAAATCTTAGTTGCCGCCGCCGTAGGAGCGATCGCCAGTACCTTAGTTAACTCCGTCTCTGCTGCTGCAGTTACCCCAAACTCAGCTCCCCAAGGCTTAGTCAATGCGATCGCCCTCTTCGATAGTGCTGCTAGCAAGCGAGATTTAGCCGCAGTTATGAAATTCTTTCCCGAAGACTTTACCCACGGCGATGGGCTAACCAAGAAAAAGCTCCAAGAGTCCTTGGAAGTACTTTGGCAAAGGTATAAGGATATACAGTACCAAACAGAAATCATCAAAGTTGAACCTAAGGGTGATACCTATAGAGTCGAAACTAAGACTCAGATTAAGGGAGTCCAAGGACAAGGAGAATCTAAATTTCAGTTAATTGCCAATATAAATTCAGTGCAGGTATATCAAAATAAAGGCGAAACTTGGCAAATTGTCCGACAAGAAATTTTGTCAGAAAAAAGCTCTCTGACTTCTGGGGCAAAACCTCCAACCGTAGAACTAAGACTTCCTGAAATAATTGGGATAGGTAGGCAGTTTGCCTTAGATGCGATCGTCACAGAACCTTTAGGTGCCAGCTTATTATTAGGTGGTGTAGTTGAAGAAAAAGTTAATCCGACTAATTATATTAAAGAAGCCACCATTGACTTAGAAGCCTTAAAGTCAGGGGGAATATTCAAAATCGGGCAAGCTCCATATTCTGAAGGCGATCGCTGGATTTCTGTAGTCTTAGTTCGTGAAAATGGTATATCCATAAATAGCCAAAGACTCCGCGTCAGTAAAAATATTGTGGGTGGACAATATACTCCACTGCCTGAAACTGGCTCGATTAGAATTAGAGTCCCATCAGAACCGAAAAAACAAACAAACTTGTTATAGATATTTGGATAGGCATATTTTATTTAGAGCAATATCTATGAAACTAGGCTAATCTAAGTATTAGTTTGGGCATATCAACCAAATTGTGTAAGCAAACTAACATTTGTAAAGAAAGTTTGAATTTTTAGGAAAATATTCTGTATAATGCTATCGGTTTTGTAATCCTAATCACATACAAGAGTTGTAATAGGAGGTAATGAAGTTGGCAAGAAGACGCAAGCGCAAAAGCAGACGTCGCCAAGAAGGGCGAAAAATTCTGGAGCATATTCCTCAGTTTAATATAGATAGTGGTGAAGACAAGCCCGTGACAGCGGCTCGTAAATTTATCCACTCATCAGGAATATTGCCACCTGCATTATTGCTGGTAAGGCGTAATGAGCATACTACAGATCGATACTTCTGGGCGGAAAAGGGCTTATTTGGCGCACAATATGTTGAAGAGAATCACTTTCTGTTTCCAAGCTTAAAGCCCCCTGAAGAAAAGGAGGAATTAGAAATGGTGGTGGGTATGCGATAAACCTTTTTGCTCAACCAAATCCATTAAAGTAATATTAAATGTCTACAATATATCCAAACAAGATATATTGTGGATTTGTTTTTTATTTTATGTAATTGATCCACTCAATTTTTAGATATGTTCGACCCAAATTACTTACTCTGAAATGAAGAAAAATCTGGAGTAAAAGCTATGACTATTTCACTATTTTGCATAATATTTTCACAGATTTGATCTAAAGGTAAATCATTGGGATCTTTATCAAAAGGCATTTCAATCTCATTGGCAATTTCTTCTACTCCCAATAAAAGAAAGCTGACAAGTCCAACAAATATAGCTGTAGAAAATCCGAGATCTTGCCCAAAGTTAAATGTTAAGCTGAGACAATAGATTAAAATTAGACGTTTTAAATAAATGCTATAGGCAAGAGGAATTGGCGTTCTGGTAATCCGTTCACAGCCTGTTAAGCCTTCAATTAGGCTGTTAAGATTTTTAGAGTACATTCATGGTTGGTTATGCGGATATCATCCAATGAGTGAGCAAAATTCTGGCTATCAGTATTCACCAAAATCCGCAATCGTGTAGTCAAAGATGTCTTGATTACCTACGTTGATGGACTGACATGATTTCCAAATGCCATTGAAACTATGAGTCTCCAAGTAAAATTATGTAATGTATATTGTGTGCTTTTATTTCGTGGAAACAATGCCAACAAATTTGTGCTGACCTTTAATCTTAAATATGCAGTAAATTACATAATTCAGTCTTGTCAATAATTCTGGACTACGAGTTAAAAACTACTCTGAAAACTATCCCAGCAAATTATGATTAAACGCGCCCCAGATACAAAAACAAAACCCAAAACTAGAAGCCCTGCGCTCCCTATTCGTAAATGCGTAGTCTTTGCTTAAAGATTTATTAGATAAATTCATTAATAAAAATCACCTGATTTATCAAAAACCAGCTCTAGAAGTAATAGTTTTCCCCTAGAACTGGTTCAATTAATACCTTTATTGATTTGGGGAGGCTTCGGGGAACATACACTTATCAGAATCGCAGCCTGCAGGCCCTGCTTCAGTAATTAGCCCTGTATCGTATTGTAGAAGAGCTTGATAGAAGTCATCTACTTTACGTCTAGTTTTTACTTCTTGACTGAGGCGATCGTATTCCTGTTTAGTAATTGGCTCAAACGGTAATCTAGGGAAGCTTTGAAGGTCATCAAACCTTGCCAGTAATGCCGCCGAAATGTAGCCCTCATCATCACGAATTGCTTCATAAATTCGAGTTCCTAAGGCTTCGATTTCTCCTTCTCTTAGTTCAATCGTGGCACTAGTATTATGCTTGGTATAGAACTTTTGGACTTGAAGATAGAAATCCATTTGGGTTAGAGCCGTGAACTTACTAATATCAATTTGATCGGCTCCATTTATATCCGCCCAAGATACAGCTACAGGTATCTCTACCAGCCATTCTGTACATCTTGGGTCAAAGGGATCATTTAAGAGACTGCCATTCTCATCTTTATCTGATTGGGAAGGTATGACGCTATAGCCAAAATCTATACAAGCCAGTGCGATCGCATCATTTTTCGCAAAGGTAATTCTTCTGATAAATCTCTGAGCTTTAGGAGGATGCCAACCGGGAGAAGCGCCTGTGAGTAAGCTTTTTGTCCCTGCGGGTTGACAGGTGGTACAGCGATTTGGACGTTTAATGCCGTGGCGATCGCAATATTCCCACACAACTCTATGGACAATTTCGCTCCACCGAGATAGATATGCTTTTTCTTGATCCTTAAATTCTAAGCCCTTCATGGTATCAGGACGACCCGCTTCCCACCACAGCAACCACTCAGTCCCAAATGCCTTGACAAAGAAGTCAAATAATCCCGTAAAAGATACGCCCACAATGGGGTCTAGCTCTCGACTATATTGATACCTTGGTTCTTGGAACTGATGATTGAGTAGAGCCGCTACCGATAATGCGCCTGCGGTAAATGCTTCTTCTTGTTCTTTGTGATTATTCGGATCAAGTTGATTGAGATGAACCTCGGAAAGATTGCAATGAAAGTTAGTACCAAGTATTTCGCCGCAGGGATTCAGACCGTATCTTTCTAGGCGATGTTGGAGTTCTTTTTCAGAAATATTAGGTTCGGATTTTTTAATCCATTCTGCTCCTTGACCTTGTTCGTAGGCTTGGAGGAATTCGGTTTTTAAGGCTTGGGAACTAATAATATCAGCATTAGAACGAGCGATAGCTTCACCCGCCCATTGAATAGCTCCTTCACCCGAATAATATTGTTTGCGAACTGCATCTACACATTCTTCTAGGGTTGGTTTTTGGTGAAATACCCTCGTATGATTTGCCATACGAAGCGCATCCCGTTCAGGATCGATACTCCAGTTCCCATCCGCATCTTGTTGCCAGAGATTTTCTTTTGCCCCGACAAAATCCAAATCATTACTATCGCCTTGACGCATCCCTGCCGATCGCCGAATATTTCCTGCCACAATGCATACAGCCGCTTGATCAATGAGTAAACAGCATTCTACGGAAGTTAGGTTTCTGCCGATCGCCTTATTCAGAATCTTGGCACATTTTTCATAAAGTCCAGAGAGCTTAACAGGATTTGCCACTCCACCAAAACCTTTGAGTGGTTCCCCAGACGATCGCACGTCACTAATATCAACAATTATTTCGACAGTATCGGTAAATCGTTCATCCGTAGATAGTTCTAGAAGAGTTTGATAGGATTCCACCCAGCCTTGACGACTATCACCTACATAAATATAAACTTGATTATTTACGGTTTTGACTTCGGTGCGATCGCGTCTCAAATTTTCTGGAGTCGAGCCAATTTGACCCTTTACGATCACCTTTAGCTGATTACGAATAGCAGGAAGCTGGTTAATATATTTTGGTTCTAACATTGCGCCTGTGCCACAACCCATCATAGCCAAATTCATCATCAAGCCGAAAGCTTGCCAATCGATCACGTTTGTACTTGTGCAGTTATAACCGCCAGAAAAATTTTCAGGTTTTTCAATCCATTCGGTGCCACCAACCCACAACCAGCGTCCAGAGGTGAGGGACTTAATTTGGCGTTGCATCCGATCTATGAGTTCGACCTCGGAGGGAGTAAGCTTACCTAATTTTGCCAAGCCTGTGAGCGTGCGATCGCATACTTCATTCCAACTTTCACGGCGATCGCCTATTTTTCGGCTATAGGTTCTAAAAAAGACAGAGTTCGCTGTTGGGGCAACTTCAGGAAATTGACTGAGGCGTTTTGTTAACTCTTGCACCATAAATTTAGATTTTAGTTTTACTTAAGTCATGAATATAGCACACTGTATATAGCGGTCAAGTAAATTTTGGGGCAATTTAGACGCTACAGATATATGTGTCTAATATTGAGTATTAACAAGACGAGTAGGAGATTTAGCAAGAGCAAGGTTAGACTTTAAGGACTTATGAAATTCTTCAACTTTCCATCGTTTTTGATAAATTGTTGATATTTCAGAGGCTTTTAGGTCGAGATTACTGCAAACTAAATACAAGATCCCCTCAGAACTATTTTTGTTTATAAAAACTTGCTTGGTGAGTAATACAGAAGAATCTATCCCCTTAAAAAACACCGTGCTAGAAGTATCTGGTTTTAGCTCAATTGAGAACGTACTTTCATATTGGCAAAGACTAGGGAATATCTGAATCAACTCTGAATCAACAGTGTGTCGTATAGTTCAAAAAGTAGAAAATGTCCTAATTAAATCAGAGAAGATGATAAAGCTATATTTATCTATCGGCAGAAACAAGAAACTGAAGTGTTTGACGAACTAGACTAAGTTCTACCCAAGCCAGCATTCGTAAAGAACTTGTTTGATTAGTTGTCAGAATAGGGATAAGGTGCGATCGCTTTCTCATCATATTTTTACTCGCCTAAAAACTTGCGATCATTGCTAAAAAGCCATGCTTAGAGTATTAGCTATAGAAAGCTATAATATTTTCTAAAACTCAAGATGATTACCGAAAAACAACTTAAGTATGCTTACTATCCAGGCTGTGTGGCTAAAGGAGCCTGTAAAGAACTCCATGGTTCCACTGTAGCGATCGCTCAAAAATTAGGAATAGAGTTAGTCGAATTAACAAAAGCCTCCTGCTGTGGTTCAGGCACCTTCAAAGAAACCGATGAGCTTTTAGAAGATACTGTCAATGCCCGTAATATTGCCCTAGCTGAAGAGTTGAAGCTACCAATAATGACCCAGTGCAGCACTTGCCAAGGCGTACTCGGTCGGGTAAATGATAAGCTCCAACAAAACGAAACTAGGCGCAATCGCGTTAATGAATTTCTAGCTCCTCACCACTACGAGGGTAATACAGAAGTTCTCCATCTATTGTGGGTGATGATTCGGGATTATGGTTTGGATCGATTAAAAGCGAAGGTAGAGCGATCGCTCAGTCAGCTTAAATGCGCTTCTTTCTATGGTTGCTATCTGCTCCGTGCCCAAACTGTAACCCGTTTTGACGATCCCTACAAACCTGAATCCTTGGAAAATGTCTTTAGAACCTTAGGAGCCACGCCTGTATATTACGATGGCAGAGTCCAGTGCTGCGGTTGGCCCATTTCTAGCTATGCCACCAACGCTTCCTTTTCTATGGCAGGTCGTCATCTAACCAGTGCGATCGCCGCAGGAGCAGATTGTATTGTTACCCCTTGTCCTCTTTGTCACTTAAATTTAGATTCCCGTCAACCTGAAGTCGAAAAAGTAATCGGTCAAAAACTAGGGATTCCAATTTTGCATCTACCCCAGTTAATTGGCTTGGCGATCGGAATTGCCCCTGATACACTAGGCTTAGATCGTCATATTGTTTCTACCAAACCTGTATTAAGAATCCTCAATGCCATCTAAACAAGAAAGTAAATCAGAACAGAAACCCTATCGCCCAAATGTGGGAATTATTGTCTTCAATCAACAGGGCGAAGTTCTAGCAGGAGAAAGAACTAATGTTTTAGGAGCATGGCAGTTTCCCCAAGGTGGTATTGATGAGGGTGAAGAACCGAAAGCCGCCGCCCTTAGAGAACTATATGAAGAGGTGGGAATTGCTAATCCTGAACTAGTCAAAGAATCAGAAGAATGGCTCTACTATGATTTCCCCGATTCCTTAAAGTTATCCAAAGGAATGAGAGCTTACAAAGGGCAAATGCAAAAATGGTTTTTAGTCTTTTGGAATCATTCCGCCACAGAATGTAATCTAGAGGTTGATCAAAGGGAATTTACAGAAGTTAAGTTCATGGAGCTTTCTGAATGTGTGAACTCAGTTGTGGAATTTAAAAGAGATGTCTATAGGCAGCTTTATACTATATTTTCTCCAGCGATCGCTGATTATCTTCAAAATTCACACTAAGTTTTAACTATAAATTCCATAAATCACGGTTCAACCTTAAACTAATCATTACCGCAGCCTAAACACTCCAATTATGATTGTATTAACTGAAGTTATTAACCACCATTCGCCAAATTTAATAGATCGCCAACCTGACTACACCCTTGCACTAACTGCTGAAGAGCGTACCCGTAGTAGATTACGCTATGAATCCATCGAAGGTGAACTGCTGCAACTACAACTATCTAGAGGCACGGTTTTACATCACGGGGATTTTTTAATCACAGAGTTAAAGGATAAATATGTAAGAGTAACGGCGAAACCCGAACCAATCATTACGGTTACAGCCCATAGAGACATAGATTTAATCAGGGCTGCTTACCATTTGGGTAATCGTCATGTGCCGCTAGAAGTCAAGCCCAACTATCTGCGTTTCTCTCCCGATTCGGTGTTAGAAGATATGTTGCATCATTTAGGATTAGAAATCATCGCAGAGATCGCACCATTTCAACCAGAATCAGGAGCATACGGGCATAGTCACTAATCTTTTACGTTTATTCCAACTTTGCAGTCCCGCCCTACCCATAGGAGCCTATAGCTATTCGGAAGGGATTGAAACTCTGTGCGATCGCCACATAATTAATGATGAACTAACTTTATACCAGTGGCTAGAGCAGGAATTAAAATATGGCTCCATTCGCGTGGAAGCAGCCGTCCTAGTTCGAGCCTACAATGCCATTGATCCAATTAATTTTGAGCCTGATTTAGAAACTCTTAAATACTGGAACAATTGGTTTTCTGCATCTAGAGAAACTTCTGAATTGCGGGCTTCAAGTTGGCAAATGGGTACTTCCTTGAGTAAGTTATTAATGGATATTGCCCCGCTAGAGTTTGAGCAAATCTTTCAACATCTATATAAGAATAGCTATCCTGTAGGAGTTTGTAACTTAGCGATCGCCTTTGGGGTGGCGGCGGCGGTGTGGAAAATTGATAAAAATATTTTAGTGGCTGCTTATTTACAAACTTGGGCAGCAAATTTAGTGGGGGCGGGCGTAAAACTAGTTCCCTTGGGGCAAACTTCTGGGCAGAGAATTATATTCAAACTTAATGATCAAATTCAAAAAACTGCCATAGAAGCCTTAAACCTTGCTGATGAACAGTTAGAAAGTTGTAATTGGGGTTTGGCGATCGCCTCCATGCAACATGAACAGCTATACAGTCGGTTATTTCGTAGTTAATGCATAGCTATGCCCTTAAACTAAACTTATTTACATAGATATTTATCTATATGCATGACAATAAAAAAGTTGACAAAATTCCCAATAAATCTCTTAACAAAGTTTAATACTATATATAATGGGTAGTGCCAAATAAGGAGCGCAAATCGCTGTGATCACAAATCAATTTCCGTGGCTTACCACGATCATCCTCTTACCACTTATAGCTTCATTTCTAATTCCTCTAATTCCCGATAAGTTTAGTAAGTTTATCCGTTGGTATGCATTGGGTATTGGCATCACAGACTTAGGGCTGATGATTTACGCATTTTGGCAAAATTATGATCCCTCTAGCGCCTCATTTCAGCTTGCCGAAAAATATGCTTGGGTTCCTCAGTTAGGTCTAAATTGGTCACTTTCTGTGGATGGGCTTTCCGTGCCTTTGGTTCTCTTAGCTGGATTAGTAACGACCTTAGCAATGTTATCGGCGTGGCAAGTGGATCGCAAACCTAAGCTTTTTTACTTTCTAATTCTGTTCCTTTATGCGGCACAGATCGGTGTATTTGTAGCTCAAGATGCTCTGCTGCTCTTCATCATGTGGGAATTAGAGCTAGTTCCAGTTTATTTACT
Organism: Synechococcales cyanobacterium PMM_0082; assembly: GCA_949127865.1. GTDB lineage: Bacteria > Cyanobacteriota > Cyanobacteriia > Pseudanabaenales > Pseudanabaenaceae > PCC-7502. Next base: position 14,713 of record CASBQR010000223.1, on the reverse strand, counting down.
AATTTCCATCTGGGGCGGACAAAATCGTCGTTATGCCGCTACTAAATTTTTACTCTACACGGCAGGTGCTTCAGTATTTATCTTGATTGCCGCCTTGGGCATGGCGTTTTATGGCGATAACGTCACCTTCGACATGGTGGAACTGGGAATGAAGGACTATCCCCTCGGCATCGAATTATTGCTATATGCGGGTTTATTAATTGCCTTTGGGGTCAAACTAGCAATCTTCCCTATGCACACTTGGCTACCTGATGCCCACGGTGAAGCTTCTGCCCCTGTATCTATGATCTTGGCGGGCGTACTCCTCAAAATGGGAGGCTATGGCTTAATTCGGTTCAATTTGGAAATGCTACCCAATGCCCATGTTTACTTTGCGCCGATTCTTGCCATTCTTGGGGTTGTAAATATTATCTACGGCGGATTAAATTCCTTTGCTCAACCTAATATGAAGCGGCGGTTAGCTTACTCTTCCGTGTCTCACATGGGCTTTGTATTGCTGGGCATAGCTTCATTTACGGATTTAGGAATTAATGGGGCTTTATTGCAAATGCTATCCCACGGCTTGATTGCGGCTTTGTTATTCTTTTTAGCTGGTATTACCTACGATCGCACGCACACCCTAATTTTGGAAGAAATGGGCGAAATTGGGAAACTAATGCCCAAGGTCTTTGCTTTATTTACCGCAGGCGTTATGGCTTCTTTGGCTTTACCTGGTATGAGTGGATTTGCTAGTGAACTATCAGTATTTATTGGTTTTGCCACTAGTGAAATTTATAGCTCCCCTTTTAGGATTGGCACGGTAATTTTAGCTTCTGTAGGCTTGATTTTGACCCCTATTTACTTACTATCCATGCTTAGACAACTGTTTTACAACACAGGCGTATTTCCCGCCTGCGTCATAGATGCCTACAAAGAAAGAGGGATGGGTGAACAGGAAGCAGTGTGTTTTGGGACTAATTGTGCGCTCCCTGCCGAAGTCATCTTTAGTGATGCTAAACCACGGGAATTAGCGATCGCCTTTGTATTTCTGTTACCTGTATTAGGGATTGGCTTTTATCCCAAGTTGGCAACCCAATTTTATGATGTCAAAACCGTGGCAATTAACACCCAAATCAAAGATTCCTATACGCAAATTGCTCAAACTCGTGGACATATCTACGCTAAAGGTTTCTGGGCTCCGACTATTGCTGAATCTGATGTAACTCCAAACTTGACAGTAATTAAGTAGGATTTACAGCAAGTTACGATCAAAAGTGCCACAAATAGAAATGTCAAAGCTAATACGGCGGGTTGTCTTGCGACCCTGTCTTGTGGTGGACTTGAAACCAAAGTGCTGTAGGATAAATTTCTAAGCGATCGCCTGCTAGATTCTTAGAGTCTGGAAATGGCGATCGCTTTCTAGTATTTACTGGGCAGTTAAAAAAAAGGAATAACTAACCGAATTAGTCTTCGTAGCTTAAGTAACTCAATCAATCTTTGCACCTTTTGGGAAACCAAGAATCTTGGCGGAATATTATCTATAGATTCCCGCAGGCTTTGATTAAGTTCAATATATTCATCGGCACTAAGTAGCTTACCATCAACACTTGAGCGGGCTTCGGCATAGATTTCTGAGCGTAAGACCTCTTCGGGAATATCTTGATCTAGCATTTCCTTAGATATTTCTAGAGATAAAGTCTCTACGCTTGACATTACCTGACTAGACGTTTCAGCGATCGCAGGGAAGCAAAAACCACTCACCGCAATCAGGCCAACTAATAAACTTCTACCGACCCAAGCGATTTGGTACACCTTGGCATCCTCCTGGAATTGTACGACGAGTTTTATTTCCGCCCCAAGCACAAAGATATTGACGATTCTCTTCAGATAGGTCTTGAGCATCAGAAAAGTTTGCCTCTTCAACTACGGCACCAGTATATTCCCCTGTTTCAAAATTTGGTAGATGATTGCGATCGCGGGGCGAAGCAGTAGCAATATCGCCATAGAAAAAATTAACTTTACTTAAATCAGTATTGCGTAGATTGGCACGGCATAAAATTGCACCACCAAAATTGGCTCCTGTGAGATTACAACCACTAAAGTTAGTTTTAATATAGTTGGCTCCCGTTAAATCCACATAGCGCAGATCAGATTTGCTAATATCTTTACCCGCTAGCATTAATCCCAAATTAATTACGCGCACACCCCGTTCTAAATCAATTACATAACCGCCAGAGCCATCTAAAATTGCTCGACCTAATAAACCATCTCGCTTGAGCGGAGCCAATAAATTAGCACTAGAAAGAAATCTAATAATTTTTGCTCTACCATCGGCATCAGAACTTCCAAGCAAGGCTGAGGTTCGAGCTTGGGCGATCGCCCGTTCTAGGGGCCAATCTTCCATTTGCCCTTGAGCATCTAAAACTAAATCAGAAATGCCCTGAAAATAGGCATCAATGGTTTGCTGCTGGGTAATGGAGTTTTGTTGACCTGTTAATTTTTCGCTGATCTCATTTTGCCGCCATGCCACCCACACCGCCAAGATCGCAATTAAAATCTGTCCCACGGCACCAAGGGCATCCCATCTGAGGCTATTAAACCAAATCCAAAAAGCCTCATCAAGGTTAGTAAAAGTACCGAATATAACTAGTATGGCAAAAGCGATCACTAAGGAAAAACTGACATCCCAATGCTTACCTACAGGTGAATTAGCCAGAGCCGTTTGGATAGCGGGTAATAAAATTGGCAAGATAATAATACTAGCTACTGTCAATGCAACTAAAACCGATTGTTGATTTCCAGTTACTAAATCCCAGAGGGCGATCGCAATGCAAAGCGCAGCAATAATTAAAGCTAATAACTTCAGTCGAGGTGCAGATACCAAAATATAGTCTCAGATAATCCAGATTCTAAAAATTTAACAGAAAACTCCTGTAAAAGGTAGACTGTAGTTGGGCAATTAGCAAGCTAAGGTCTAACTAAAACTTACCATAAACTATAAATATGGAAATTTTTGCAGCAGTTCTTACAGGTTTACTTGGAGCAGTAGGGGCACCAGGTGTAGTAATTGATCGCCTGATCACCGATGCCTTGCGTGGGCAATTAGTACAAGCTGAACAACTAGAAGTAAGGCTAGATAACACCCCAAACTATCAGTTATTACAGGGCAGGATTGATCGGGTACGTTTAGCAGGACGGGGTATCTACCTATCATCCCCATCTTTACGCATAGATACTATTGATCTAGAATCTGATCCCATTAGTATTAACCCCAACTTTTTACAATCTGGACAACTAACCTTACTTGAACCCGCCCAAGCCGCAGTTAGAATTATCTTAAAAGCCGAAGACATTAATCGGGCACTGCGATCGCCTCTAATTACCCAATCATTTAAGGGGATTAAACTTAGTCTTTCTCCCACCCAGCCCCCCGACGAATTTGATCTCGTAAATCCCGAAATTATGTTTTTAGGAAACAACCGTATTCGTGTTAATGCTTTACTCCAGCCCGTGAATAAGCAGCAACCTGGACTCCAAATTGCGATCGAGTCCAGTATTATTGTTGTTAATAGCACCCGCATAGAACTAGCGGCATCTACTATTAACCTCCAAGGAATCAGCGTACCTGCTCAAATTACCAACACCTTAGCGCAGGGTATAAATAGATTACTAGACTTTACACAACTAGAAAAGTCAGGTATATACGCTCGCATCCTAAGACTAGAAGTTACAGACTCACAAATGCAATTAATCGGTTTTGCCCGCATGGAGCTACCAAAAACAAACTAAAATTTATGACTAGATCAATAATAAATTTAGTTAATACTAAAGACCAGAAATCTAAAAATGGCAAATAAGAGGCTCTTTGCAATTCTCCAACAAGGAGCAACAGTATGGAATACATGGCGAGCGGAAAATAGCCATATTGCTTACATTGATATGAGTGAGGCAAAGTTTTTTAATGTAGATTTTGCTGGAGCTAGGCTTAGTGGCGTGAATCTCTATAAGGCTTTTTTAGGGGAAGCTAACCTCAAGATGGCAATTTTAAGTATGGCAAACTTAAGTGGAGCAAATCTTAGCGCTGCCAACCTTTCTACTTCTAACTTGATAGGTGCGAATCTCAGTGAAGCCAATTTATCTAGAGCTAATCTTTTGAGGGCAAATATGGGCAGCACAATTTTGAGTGGGGCTAACTTAAGTGGTGCTAACCTTGGGCAAGCAAATTTAAATGAAGCTTATTTAAGTATGGCAAATATCAGTGATGCCGATTTAACGGAAGCAAGTCTAAATGGAGCATTTTTATCTGCCAGCATCCTAAGTAGGGCTAATTTAACTAGGGCAAACTTAAATAATGCTGACCTGATCAAAGTAGATCTGACAAATGCCAATCTTTGTGAAGCAAAATTAATTAAAGCTAACTTATCAGGGGGAAATTTAGCAGGAGCGGATTTTAGTGGGGCTGATTTAAGCGGAGCAGATTTAAGTAATACCGACTTAACTAAAACCAACTTTAATAATGCCAACCTCAGTAATGCCAATCTGAGCAAGGCTGATCTGAGCTTTGGGAGCCTCACTAGAGCTAACTTAACTAGAGCCAACCTCAAAGATGCAAATTTTCTGACTGTTTACTCCAGTGGAGCCAACTTTGAAGGAACAATCATGCCCGATGGTAGAGTTCATACTTGATATTCCTATAGATTAATTGGCGATTAAACTAGCAAAACTTTAGCCGATTAAAGATACCTTTTTAGATATTAAAGCCATAGAGTTTGGGGTATTATTTATAAAAATCAACTTATTCCAATGAGGATTCATAGTGGCTGATATAGCACAACTAGATATAGTTCAGAAAGGTTCTACTCAATGGAATAACTGGCGTAAGCTCCATACCGTAGCTCTAATTAATCTTAGTGGTGCTGATTTGACCAGAGCATTTTTAGATGAGGTGGATTTTAGTAGAGCTAATCTTTCTAGTGCCATTCTGAACTGGGCAGTTCTCAATAAGGCAATTTTAGTGGGTGCAAATCTTAACTCAGCTCAATTAAATGGTGCCAATCTCAGTGAGGCGATCGCCAGTGGTTGTAATTTCACCAACGCTAACCTCAGTACTGCCATTTTAAGTGGCATAAATCTCCGAGGAGCTATTCTGAAGGAAGCTAATTTGGGGTTTGCCTATGTCAGTACAGCCGATTTAAGTGGAGCCAATTTGATCTCTGCAAATCTTAGAGGTGCATCTCTGTATAAGTCCAATCTGTCATTGGCTAATCTAGTCAACAGCACTTTGGCAGAAACTGATTTAACTAATGCTAATTTTTCCGAAGCTAATCTCGATTCCGCAAATATTAGTGAAGCAGATCTAGGTAATGCTAATTTTCGCTGGGCAACTTTACGGGATGTCAATCTGCGTGGAGCTAATCTTTCTGGAGCTAATTTTACCTTAGCTAATTTAGTGGGAGCAAATCTGAGCCAAGCTATTCTACATGGCATAAATCTTTCCAACTGTAATTTGACTAATGCTAAATTGACTGGGGCTGATCTGAGCAACGCTAATTTATCTGGGGCAATTTTGGCGGGTGCAAATTTGACAGCAGTAAATTTGGCGGGGATAGATATTAATAATGCTGATTTAACTGGGGCAGTTATGCCTGATGGTTCAATCCACCCTTAGTCTTTATTAAGAGTTATAAATATGACCCAGCCTTGGCAATATGTGGTTTCCATGCCACAACCAGAGAATCACCTCTTTAATATTCAATTAACTATCTGCGATTGGGATGCAGACTTTCTGGATTTACACCTGCCTGTGTGGTCTCCAGGATCTTATTTAGTTAGAGAATATGCCAAAAATTTACAGGATTTTAAAGCCATAGACCAAAATGGCAAAAGCTTAAACTGGTTAAAAATCACTAAAAATTATTGGCGAGTTGAATCATTAAAACAAACCTGCCAAATTAGTTATAAAATTTTTGCCAATGAGTTAACCGTAAGAACTAATCATTTAGATGATACTCACGGTTATTTTAATGGGGCGGCAACATTTATGTTTGTTCCCAATTATGAAAATCATCCGTTTACGGTAGAAATAGTTGTCCCCAAAAATAACTGGGAAATTGCCACTGCCCTGCCCCATTTTGAAAATCATGCCTCGATCTTTTTTGCCGATCGCTATGATCAATTAGCTGATAGTCCTTTTGAAATTGGCATTCATACTCAAGTTAAGTTTGAGGTTTTGGGTAAATCCCATGAAATCATTATTTGGGGGGATGGCAATCCTGATTTAGGGCAAATTGAGCAGGATACTAAGGCAATAATTGCCACTGAAGCAGAATTATTTGGGGGATTACCATACGATCGCTATCTATTTATTTTGCATTTAGCTAATGGCTATGGCGGTTTAGAGCATCGAAACTGTTGTTCTCTAATCTATCCTCGGTTTAATTTTCGTGGCGATCACTATTTGAAATTTATGAATTTGGTTGCCCATGAGTTTTTCCATACTTGGAATGTCAAGCGTATCCGTCCCAAGGCTTTGGAAACCTATAATTATGATCAAGAGAACTATACATCTTCATTATGGTTTGCGGAGGGGGCTACGAGCTACTATGACCAAATCATCCCCCTCAGGGCAAAAATTTATGGCAAAGCTCACTTTCTGAAAAGTCTAGGCGAAACAATTACAAGATTGCAAAATACTCCAGGACGACAGGTGCAATCGCTGTATGAGTCGAGTTTTGATACTTGGATTAAGCTGTACCGTCCCGATGCCAATAGCCCTAATAGTCAGATTTCCTATTATCTTAAGGGTGAGTTAGTTTGCATGCTGTTGGATTTAGCAATCCGAACCTCTAGTCAAAATCGCCGTTCTTTAGATGATGTGATGCGATCGCTCTGGCAATATTATGGAAAACCAGAAATTGGCTATACCGAAGGCGAATTATATGCAGTCATTGAAACAGTTGCTGGTACGAATCTTCAAGATTTCTTTCTTAAATATATCCATAGTACCGATGAACTAGATTTTAACTACTATTTTGAACCCTTTGGCTTAGAGCTTTATGCTGGCTATGCTCAAAAATCAGTCTATACAGGGATTTCTGTGCGGTCAAACAATGGGGTGGTTACAGTAAAATCCGTCGATGCCAATTCACCTGCCCAATTAGTAGGAATTGATGCCAATGATGAAATTTTAGCGATTAATGGCTTTCGGGTTACGGCTGAAGCTTTTGGCGATCGCCTGCTGGATTTCAAACCCCATACTGAAATTACGATCACCCTATTTAAACAGGATCAGTTAAAAACAGTGACTTTAAGGTTAGAGCAGCCTAGGTGCGATCGCTTTATGATTTCTGAAGTTAAAAACCCCACACCTACGCAGCAAAAAAATCTACAGAATTGGCTTGACTAGACAGGACAAATTATTCTGCTGATTTAGCGGTTGAATAGGCAATTACAGTAACAGATTTGACATTTTTATCGCGGCTACGTGTGGAATCAATACTAACTACTGTATAGGACTTAACGGAGTCAGGTTCACCGACTTGGAGCGTTTCCCCGATTACTAGTGGTGTATTACGGTTTAAGGATCCGATAAATCGTTGATGAAGATCCGTCATTAAATATTGCATTGGAGATGTCTCTGGAGATTTTTAGAAGGATTTTTAGATGGATGACTATACTTTAACTAATTAAGTTAGCCCAAACTCAAAAGTTATTTATGCCTTACTCTTTATATACCACTGTTTTTAGTATGAAAAGTGTAAATTTCTATTGCTGTAGCTGTCATACTCTGGGGCTAAAGTACTTCTAACTGCCCCTCTTGACACTCCCAATGATAGCAAAAAGCTGTTAAATGCTGATCTAAATTTCTGAAAATCAAATAAAAATTGTGGTAATTAATTGCCAAGTCTATAGTTTGTTATAGCAATTTCTATGACAAAGCTGATATTAGGAATGGTTTGGACGATACAATCTAGCTTAGATAAAATTTTTAAACAATATGGACTTTGCAAATCTCAATGTCGTATTAAACGCTGGGGTCATTCTCCCAGAATCAATCATAGTCGTATCCTTGCTAATCGCCTTGGTTGCTGATTTGGTTTCTGTTAAAACTTCTAAGTGGTTGCCAGCGATCGCTATTAGTGGGTTATTAGGCGCTGTTACAGTTCTAATTTGGCAGTGGACTAATTTAACAGAACCCTTAGCGTTTGTGGAAAGTTTTAATGGGGACAAACTCAGTATTATTTTCCGAGCCACGATCGCTTTGTCCTCGGTGCTAACTATTTTAATTTCTGAACGCTATTTTCTGCAATCGGGTATTGCGATTAGTGAATACATTACGATCTTACTATCGGCAACCTTGGGCGGAATGTTCTTGGCTGGGGCTGATGACTTGGTGATGGTATTTGTCGCTCTTGAAACCCTCAGTATTTCATCTTACTTACTTTCAGGATATGCCAAGCGCGATCCTCGCTCTAATGAAGCGGCTTTAAAATATTTATTAATTGGTGCATCTAGTTCTGCCGTCTTTTTATACGGAATGTCGCTGCTCTATGGTTTATCTGGTGGTTATACCAATCTCCATGCGATCGCTTCGCGGTTACCGTTGGGTGGCTTGAGTTTAATTGTGGCAATGGTATTTGTAATTGCAGGTATTTCCTTTAAGCTATCGGCAGTGCCTTTTCATCAGTGGACTCCAGATGTTTACGAAGGTTCACCTACCCCTGTGGTGGCATTTTTATCCATTGGCTCTAAAGTGGCAGGTTTTGCCCTTGCCATACGGTTCATGGTCACAGTATTCCCGATGGTCTATGAGCAGTGGCACTATGTATTTGTAGTGTTGGCAATTTTTAGTATGATTTTGGGCAATGTTGTAGCGATCGCCCAAACCAGTATGAAGCGGATGTTAGCCTACTCTTCGATTGGGCAAGCAGGTTTTGTGATTTTGGGGATGGCGATCGGGACCGAAGCAGGTTATGCCAGCATGGTTTTCTATATGTTGGTTTACCTATTTATGAATATGGGTGCCTTTGGTTGTGTAATTCTATTTTCCCTTAAAACTGGCACCGATCAAATTAGTGAATACAGTGGCTTGTACCAAAAAGATCCTTTACTCACCCTATGTCTAAGCGTGTGTTTGCTCTCCCTAGGTGGTATTCCTCCTTTGGCAGGCTTCTTTGGCAAAATTTATATTTTCTGGGCAGGCTGGCAAGCTCAAGCTTACGGTTTGGTGATTTTGGCTTTGGCGATGAGTGTGGTTTCTATTTATTACTACATCCGAGTTGTGAAGATGATGGTAGTCAAAGAGCCGCAGGAAATGTCTGATTCTGTGAAAAATTATCCAATTAATCCTACATGGACTGCTGATGGCATGAAACCTTTACAGGTAGCGATCGTGGTTACATTAGTATTCACAGGGGTAGCAGGTATTGCTTCTAATCCGATATTTACACTGGCAAATCAGTCTGTCCATGACACGCCATTTCTCAGTGCATCTATTCAGAATCAAGCTTTGAAAGTAGAGCTTTTGAAACAACTGGCGGATCAAGAACCCGTTAGCCAATTACCTGCTCTAGAACCTACTATTCAGGAGTAAGAACTAGGGTGGCAGAAGCCGAATCTAAAACCACTTCGATTACGAAAGAGGCGATCGCGATGTTGATTGACCTAGCTGAGCGTGGTGAAATCGATCCGTGGGATATCCAAGTTATAGATGTGGTAGATCGGTTTCTGTCTAGGCTAATTAGCGACGATCGCCGAGATCTTTATGAATCGGGACAGGCTTTACTCTATGCTTCGATGCTGGTTTTACTCAAGGCCCAGAGTCTTTCCCAAGTTGCAACTTTGACCGAAGAATCTGTAGATGATTTTATGGATCTTGGCGAACCCTCATCTAGTGATAAGCCAATTAACTTCGATCAAGTAATCAAACGTCGCCCTGCGGCTCTGCCCCCCGAAGGTCGAAAAACTACCCTAGCCGAGTTAATTATTCAGTTAGAAGAAATTGCTCAAACTATGGGGCAGAGAGTCGGAAAAAGACCTAATCAAAATCGAAATCGTCCCCAATCTCGACAGGTGGCACTACGCGCGATCGCTCAGTTGGCACACAAAGAAAATTTGTCAGAAATGGCGATGCAACTTGAGGTATTTTTTAATCAAAATCCTGCAACTATTGATATTTCCGAGTTAGTAAAAGTCTTTAGCGATCGGGTAGGAGTGTTTACTGGACTATTATTTCTATCAGCACAGGCAAAGGTGGAACTAGTACAGTCAGATTTCTATGGGCAGATCCAAGTTCATCCCTACTTTACCGAAAAATCTTCGCAAATCAATTTAGAGATTATTCTTTAAGTCAATTCTCTAAGTCAACGAAAGCTACAATCAATACTATTAGTAATTAGAACTAAAGTCATAATATGGGTTCTAATTAATCACATAATTCGTCAGTATGGGCAAAGTTTATTTAGTTGGGGCAGGACCTGGAGATCCGGGATTAATGACCATTAAGGGCAAAACTCTGCTAGAGCATTGTGACGTGGCTATCTATGATGCCTTGGTTAGTCCCGAAATTTTAAGCATGATTAATCCCTTTGCCGAAAAAATTAATGCGGGTAAACGTCGGGGCAATCACTCGCTTTTGCAATCGGAAACTACCCAGTTATTAATCGAGAAGGCTCAAGATCAAGCTGTTGTAGTGCGCTTAAAAGGTGGTGACCCATTTATATTCGGTCGGGGCGGCGAAGAAATGGCGGATTTAATTGCCGCAGGGATTGAAGTGGAAGTAGTGCCGGGCATTACCTCTGGGATTGCTGTACCTGCTTATGCTCGAATTCCTCTGACCCATCGAGACTATAGTTCTTCCGTTACCTTTGTCACAGGACATGAAGCCGCAGGCAGATACACGCCTAAAGTTAACTGGCAAGCGATCGCCACAGGCTCGGAAACCATTGTGATCTATATGGGATTACATAACCTCCCAGAAATTATTCCTCAATTAATTACCGCAGGATTAGCTACGGAAACGCCAATTATCTTAATTCGTCAAGGTACTCGTGCCGATCAAGCCGAGTTAGTGGGAACCCTCGATAATATTCTAGAAAAAATTGTTGCCTCTAATTTTCTGGCACCTGCGATCGCTGTGATCGGAAATGTGATTAAATTTCGAGACACCCTAAATCCTTTACCCTAGTTCCATTATTTAGCTCAATTTTTCATGTCAGCAGTTATCCGTTCCGTATTAACGCCTTTAATTAAATTGTGGCTGCGATCGCAAGTAGAATCAGTAAAATCCCTTGAAGTTGCTATAACAGGAAGCGATCGGGAGATTTTGCAGGGCTTAATTCCCAGTGCCAAAGTTGCCGCTACAGGTGTCGTTTATCAAGGATTGCATTTGAGTAATTTGGCTTTAACCTCTAGTCAAATTTATTTAAATACACCTCAAGTCTTAAAACGTGAAGCCCTTAAACTTTTAGAGCCAATCCAAGTAAATTTAGAATTGCAATTAACCCCGACGGATCTGAAGCATTGCTTGCAAGCATCATTACTGGAGGAAGCTTTAGGCAAAAATTTTACTGGAATTACTGAAGATCAAGAAATCCTCGCAAGTCTGACTGAAATATTAAAAAAACTTGGGGATGAATTTAAATTAAATGATTTATCAATTATTAATGGGTATTGTCACTGTGAAGGGATATTTATGGTCAGAGCTACCTAAAGTACTGGGGATGCTTCCATAATCCATGCTCTAATTTCAAAGGGAATATCTAACTTAGTGCGATCGCTCTTGCTAATACAAATGTGCTGAGTTTGGGCAATACTTAATAACTTGGCATTACCATCAGTAATTTTGTAATTAATTTGGAAAGAATAATTATCTAATTGTTGCGGTTGCAGATTAACTAATAGGCGATCGCCACAAAACATAGGCTTTAAAAAATCTACCTGAGCATGAGTAATTGGCACAGCGTAGTCACCAGCATTACTAAAATATAGCTTCAGATTAAACCCTGCCGTCTGTAACGCATCTTCGTATGCCTCATGGCAAATCGATAAAACATTGGCAAAAAAGACTACGCCCGCTGCATCTGTATCTTGAAAGTGAACTATCCGCTCATACTTAGATAGCATACTTTTTTAGTTCTTCTAGGCTCACAGACCTCAACGCAGCTTCGTGGGTAGCATCCAAAATAATCGGTGGAGCCACGCCAGCTTCTAATGCCTCTTGCCAACGTGATACACACAAACACCAGCGATCGCCTTGTTTCAATCCAGGAAAACTAAAACTAACTGTACTTAAATCATTGCCCATAGACTTAGTAAATGCTAAAAATTCATCAGTAATTTCGGCACAAACCACATGAATTCCCCGATCTTGGGTACCTGTTTCGCATTTGCCATCACGATAAAATCCTGTGATCGGAGAGGTGCAACAGATTTGCAGGGGTTGCCCTAGAACATTTTTTGACTGTGTCATTAAGTGCAAACATTTTTTATGAACTATTAAATTTTAGCTCACAGCTTTGATTTACTATTTTTTAAGATTGATTTTAGCTAATCAAATTGTTTCCAAAAATGAAACCGAACTAAATCGCGTTTTGAAGGTGATATCTTAAAGCCATAGATAGAAAAATACCATCTCAAAATTATCAGGACTTAATAATATGCGTCATCTCACTACATTGATACTTAGCTGTACTCTTTGTATTGGCTCTGTAGTAGCGATCGCACCATTCACAATGTCAGACTTAAAAGCAGAAGAAATATCTCCTAAATCTTCAGAACTCAAAAATGAGCGGGTGCTTACCGTGTCAGGGCGAGGGGAAAGAATGGTTAAAACCACTAAAGCCAGAATTCAGTTGGGGGTAAATGTGGAAGCAAAAACTGCGATCGCCACTCAAACAGAAGTTGCTCGTCAAGCCAATAGCATTGTTTCTCGTTTACAACAATTAGGTGTAGAAAAGTTACAAACCGCTAGCATTCAGCTTAATCCCAAATATGTTTATGAAAATAATCGCCAACGCCAAGAAGGTTTTACAGGGCAGACTAGTGTTAGTTTTTTAGTTGCGATCGAAAAAGCAGGGGCAGTTATTGATGCCGCAGTTGGATCTGGGGCTAATCAAATTGAACAATTGAGCTTTATCGCCTCCGATCAAGAGTTAAATGATGCTAGGCAAATTGCCCTCCAAGATGCCGTAAAAGATGCCCAAATTCAAGCTAACTCAGTCTTAAGCGGTTTAGGGTTTACACCAAAATCAATTAAGTCCATTGTCATTGGAGATTCTCCTATCGCTTTTCCAATTTCTCAACAACGCATGGATACTGTGGCAAAAGCTGCTAGTGCTGTCCCAATTTTAGGAGGTGAACAGAAGGTTGAAGCTACGGTAACTTTACAAATTATTTACTAGTTCAGCCTGAAAAGACTAACAACTGAGTAACTACCATTCCCAATAAGGAGATTTCCTTTAAAGAATCTGCCCTGCCCCTAATTCTGTCTGGGGTTTCTGAAAATCAAAGTCCCCAGAGTTGGAGATTTAGGGGCTTCGGAATGGGTAAACCCCTCTAAACCCAAAATCTGTGAGTTTGCAAGAGATCTAATATCTAGATCAATTTAATTTGCCGAAATAACTAAAGTATCATCAGCCAAGAAATGAGATATGTGGTATGCCCTTTCTTCAGTTGCTAATAAAATCTTTTCATAAAGATAACGGGTAGCACGATCGCCCAAGCTTTCTGCCTGACTTGCCTGACGACGAATAGTAGCGATAACTGCTTGCTCTGCAACTAAATCATTTTCAAGCATAGTTCGGCTATTAAACGCCCCATCAGCTTCAGGTGTAAAACAACATAACTCTGCTAATTTAGCAAAACTGGCTACAGGTACGCCACCGAGACCATCTAAACGTTCTGCTAGATCGTGGACGTGACCTTTAACGGCATCATAACTTTCTTGAAAAAAGTCATGCAACGAATAAAACTCCGCACCTTCAACCACAAAGTGATGTTTTTGATATTGAATATATAAAGCCTGAAAACTAGCTATAGCCATATTTAAGCCTTCACACACTGGCTCAGTTACCGAAACTTCAAGCACGACTACATTACTTCCAACTTCGCCAAAGGCACGCATTAAACTTTGTACTGTTGACATAGTATTATTTCCTTAGATTACTTGAGACATCAAAATACCTACAAGGGTAATTACTTTTAGTAGGTTTTACTATCAATTCTGCAATTACAGATATTAGATATTTAATTTCCCAATTAAAAGTAGATACTTGTAGTTTTAAATTTAGCAAAAAACCTGAGAAAGAATAGAAAATCTAAAAATTATCTATAGTTAATGCCATTACTTCTCAGTTTTATTGACTTATATTATCAACTATAATATGATTTTCTTGTAACAAACTAAAAATTTAGTATTCATGCAAAAGTCCACTAAGTCTGCAAATCCTTTCACCATTGAACTCGATCAAGGCGATCGCTGGCAGGCATATTATCGTTTACTGGATTTAGGGATTTTGTGTAATTGCAGTACTGGTAAGCCTCTTAAGGTTTCAATTAACACTCCAACTGATGCCTTACAAGTATGGAGCGTCGCCCGTCAGCAGTTAGATAGTCGTCAAAATTTAGCTAAATGGTTAAATAAATGCCTTGCTCACTGTGACTTAGCTCAGACAACTAACATTTTGTAATTTAGTATTATTTTTTAATGCAAGTATTTTCTTTATAGTAATTAATC
>CASBQR010000222.1 GCA_949127865.1 Synechococcales cyanobacterium PMM_0082 | reverse complement strand
ATTTATAATAAATCTCATAATTTAGATCAGGGTATGACCTTATCTGAAAGATTATGGTTGATTGATGAAAACGATACTTTAAGTAATCCTAATCGAGAAGATGAACTAAGTAGAATTCAAAAATTAATTAAAGATGCGATCGCCTACTTTTTTGGCAAGAAATCACCTACTGATAAGTTAAGACCATCTAGTAAGCGGCTAAAAAAAGATAATCTCAAATTAGTTAAAAGACCTTGGCTCACAATGGCAGATGTATTCGATGACGATGGATCGAGTTGGCCCCCAGTCGTTAAAAGTAATAAAGAAAATTTAGAGCAAAGCCAAGCGATCGCCGATTACAGCATTACAAATGAAAGTACAGATAATTACCCAAATAATTTGTCAGGAAAATTAACAAAAACATCCACCAATACTTCGCAAAAAATTACTAAATCGTCGAGCAAAATCATACCCGCCAGATCGCAGCAACTAGTAGATTCTTCGTTTTCATCACAAGATTCTAGCCGTCCTTTATATGCATGGATTGAGACTCCAGCCACATTTTTAGGATACGTTTATAACCCATTTATGCAATTGCTTAGTTGGCTAGATCTATTAATTGCCAATATTGAAAAATTAATAATTAAGCTATGGACACAACTAGGTAGATTCATATCTAAACTATTAAAACTATGAATTGCCAAAACGCTGGGGTGATAGTTGACTAATTAAAGGATCAAAGTTACCGCCTACAGATAAAGCAAATCTTTTGGCTAGGGTAGGCACATAGACAAAGGGGCTAGTAAATCCTGAGAATAGATAAATATTTTCCGCAATATTTCCCGCAATATTTCCCGCAACAGTCCCAATCAAAGGTAGCGAGTCTGGACTAAAAGCTACAAGACAATGATGACATGATCCCCGTACTGAGGCGATCGCAGGTAAGACTTTATTAACTTGTTCCCGAATTGAAATTTCACTTTGCTTTAGATCGCGTTCAAGATGGGGATTGGTATGAGCCATACTTAGTTGCCCAATCCGTAGTTGCCGATTTTTGAACTGAATTGCCCCAACATCAATGGAAGGTGGTGAAACTTCGTAGTTATCATAATTCCAGACTTCATCAAGGTTGCTAGATTGCGACTCTAGGATAAACCGTTCTGAAACTGCTGGCATGACTAATGAGCGCAAAGTTAACTCACTGGGAATAGTTTCGATAACTTCAGCATGGGTGAAACATAATCTTGTGGAAATACCCGCATTTTGGAGTAGCGATCGCCCGATCCCACCCGCACAAACTGCCATATTCTTACTAAAATAATTAGACTTAAGGGTACTCACGCCCTCACGGGTAAATCCTGTGACTTGATCAAGACAAATCTCGCCACCATGAGCGCTCAAACCAGATAGATAGGCTTTAACTAAAAGCTGAGGATTGACATGGGCATGGTTGAAGTGAATTGCCCCTGAGATCGCCTCGGGATTAATCATTGGCTCTAATTCACAGGCAGCGTTAACGTCTAAAAGTTGAGGTTGAATCGCAAAATGATTGTATTGAGAGCGGGTAGTATGGGGATTGGTATTAGAGGCGATCGTCAGTAGTAAATCTATATTTCTAAACTCAAAATCTTGATCTAGCTCTGCTGATAGCTCATGGTAGCGGTTAATACCTTCGCTAGCTAATTGAGTAGTTAATGGTGAAGTTCCAGACCAGTAAGGGATCCCACCATAGCTGAAGCGGGTTGCGTTTGCTGAATCTTGGTTCTCTTCAATCAGTAAGACAGAAAATCCTGCCTTAGATAGTTCATAGCTTAAGGCTGCGCCAGTTAGCCCTGCTCCTACTACCAACCAATCGTATACTTTCATTCGTTTATAGAAGCCTTAGCCAGCTTGACTGCGTGCAGAAAGGTTGCAATAGTTAAGGGCAAGCTAATACCAAGAATAGCAATAGTAACCTTCATCCCCCATTCAGGCTCACCAGAAGTCAATTCAAAGATGCAGCCAACGAAGGCGATCGCCGCAATTACTGATACACCAAGAAACATTTGAGCTTTAACATACATTTTTAGAATATATCACGATCGCAACTACAAATTTGCTCCCAATCAGACTTAAACTAATGCCATTGTTATTACTAATTTCTAGCTCAAATCCGATAAAATCCGATAGGATCACAGAGAGCTATTGATTATGCAATGATTTGAGTGGAAAAATCTCTTAATTACTATGAAATATTAGGTGTTGAACCTCAGGCAACTGCTAAACAGATTAAAGATGCCTATCGTAATTTGGCACGAAAGTATCATCCTGACTTGAATCCTGAAAGTTCTGAGGCTGTAGAAAAATTTCGCAAAATTAATCAAGCATACAAAGTCCTTTGCGACCAAGAACAGCGATCGCACTACGATTACATGAATTTTGCTCCTGTTAATTCTAGTAACAGTAACAATAAAGGTGCTGAATTTTATTATAGTCAAGCTCTAAAGAAATCTCAGAATGGTAATTACAAACAAGCTATTAATGACTATAGTCAAGCAATTAATATCAATCAAAATTATGCCGATGCCTATAATAAACGGGGACTTTGCTATTACAAATTAGGTGATTACTCAGAATCTATTAAGGATTTTACAAAGGCAATTTATATTAATTCTAATATTCCTGATGCCTACTATAACCGAGGTTCAGCCAGATTTAAGCTCGGCTATGCCCAAGCGGCGATCGAGGACTATACTCAAGCTCTAAAACTTAGAGATAATTATGGGCAAGCCTACTATTGTCGAGGGGTGACCTATGCTGATTTAAATAATAAAAAGGCAGCGATCGCTGATTTACAAAAAGCGGCTCAAATCTTTGCCCAACAGGGTGATAGCTTCAATTACAAACTAGTTGTCGAAGAAATTAAAAGAGAAAGTCGGAATTTTGGTATTACTAATTTGTTAGTGGATATATTAATTAGTCTAACTAGCCCAATGATCAATCCGATGGGAGGTATGAGATCAGCCTATGCTCGACTTAGCCGAAATAATGCTATCTATGTAGGAATTACTTTTGCTCTAATTTTCAATCTATGCTTTGCGATCGGAAATTACATAAGTCTGCGCCAAGTTGCCGATTATATTAATATCTCATTTCCGATTTTGTTAGTAATTGGCGCGATCGTTTGGTTAAGTTTTGCTATATCTGCATTTATAGTTCGCCATATTTTTCAAGGTAAAGGTAATTGGATCGGAGATCTATTTGTTGTGGGGGTGGGACTATTACCCATTGGCTATTTGAGCTTAATTGGAGCAGTAATTTTACTGTTCGAGATGGCAAATTTATATTTGGGCGCAGGGATATTATTGTTTGGTACTTGCTACTTTATTTTGCTCTTATACAGTGGCTGTCATCAAATTTTAAGAATTTCAGAAGCATTGGCAATCCTAGCAGTACCCATGATCATTTTGATTACTACTTCTCTCTTGGCGATCGCGATCCCACCGCTAATATCCCTAGGCTTTTCTACCCTTTAGATTAAAGCAGTCTCTAAATCTTTTTCATGTATGATCTCTCTAGTTTATATGTTGAAAGTTTATGTGTGGAATAGTTGGTTATATCGGCGATCGCTCTGCCGTCGAGGTCTTGATTTCAGGCTTACGCAAATTAGAATATCGAGGCTATGACTCCGCAGGGCTAGCAACTATTTCCCCTAACTCTAAGGAATTATTGAGAATCAGAGCTAAGGGTAAACTTAATAATCTTGAAAAAAAACTAATAGATGATCCTAGCCATAAAGATGCCAAAATCGGGATTGGACATACCCGATGGGCAACCCATGGCAAACCTGAAGAACATAATGCTCACCCCCATACCAATAGCACAGGTTCTTTAGCAGTAGTACAGAATGGCATCATCGAAAACTATCATGCTCTACGCGTAGACTTGAAATATTTAGGACATGAATTTATCAGTGAAACCGATACCGAAGTAATTCCTCATTTAATCTCTGAGTTCCTACGGGGGAATACTTTACTCGAAGCCGTAAGACTAGCTGTGGGCAAATTGCAAGGTGCGTTTGCGATCGCCGTCCTCTCCGCAGACTATCCCGACGAACTAATTGTAGTGCGCCAACAAGCACCCCTAGTCATTGGTATTGGCAAAAATGAAAATTTCTTTGCTTCCGATACCCCCGCCCTAATTAGCTATACCAACGTCATTATGGCATTGGAAAATGGCGAAATTGGACGCATTACCCGCTCAGGTGTGGAGATTTATAATTTTAATGGCGATCGGCAAAAACGAGGAATGCAAACCCTAAGCTGGAATCCTGTCATGGTCGAAAAACAAGGCTTCCGCCACTATATGCTCAAAGAAATTCACGAGCAGCCGGGGGTAATTCGGGCAGGATTAGCAAAGTTTGTGAATGAGAAAAATGAGATTAATCTAGGCTTAGATGCAAAATTAAACCTCCAAGACCTCACAAACATTCAAATTCTTGCCTGCGGTACCAGTTGGCACGCCGCCCTAGTTGGTAAATATCTTCTAGAGCAACTAGTTGGTATTCCCACCACCGTTAACTACGCTTCGGAGTATCGCTATGCCGCTCCACCAATTATGCCTAATACTCTTGTGATTGGCGTTACCCAGTCAGGAGAAACTGCTGATACCCTAGCGGCGTTGGAACTCGCTAGATCCAGAGGCGATCGCACCCTCGGTATTACTAATCGTCCTGAAAGCTCCATTGGTCGTCTTGCCGATCAAGTTTTAGATACCCAAGCGGGCATTGAAATTGGGGTGGCTGCTACCAAAACCTTTGTTGCCCAACTTTTAATGTTTTATTTATTGACCCTAGAGCTAGGTAAATCTAGGCGATCGCTCACTACAGAAGCTATTTCCACAATTATTGAAGGTTTACGCCAACTTCCTGCCCAAATTGAACGAATTTTAGAAAGTCAAGAGCGTTATATTGAAAATCTTGCCCATCGATTTAGTCATGCTAGAGATGTGATTTATCTTGGTCGTGGCATAAATTTCCCCATTGCCCTTGAAGGTGCGTTGAAGCTCAAAGAGATTAGTTACATTCACGCCGAGGCATATCCCGCAGGAGAAATGAAACATGGACCGATCGCTCTGCTTGATGAAAATATGCCCGTAATTGCGATCGCCACCCCTGGTCAAGTCTATGAAAAAGTCCTCTCCAATGCTCAAGAGGCAAAAGCCCGTGATGCTCAACTAATTGGAGTTGCCCCCATGTCAGATCCCGTAGCCGTGGAAACCTTTGATCACATTCTGCCTATTCCCATCGTTGATGAAATTCTTTCTCCCATCCTCACCGTAATTCCTTTGCAACTCTTCGCCTATCACATTGCTGCCCACCGTGGCTTAGATGTAGATCAGCCTAGAAATTTAGCTAAGTCAGTAACTGTAGAGTAGGCACAACAAAAAATAGTAACTATAAAGTTATACGTTTACAGACAAGCTCGAACTCTCACAGATAACCTTTGCTCACTAACGCATTGTTGTGTAAATATTTGAACTGTAAGTTTGCTATGTTAGTCCCCAGCAATTTTCATTATGGGAAAAGAAAGGATATATTCCGACGATTTAATCTATAGGAATAAGTATTGATATTAATCTATGGGTAATATAGGAAATATTGATTAATATCTATGCACTTTTGACAATATGATTATTTAAGAAATTATAAAGAAAAATTAGCATAAGTAAAGTGAAGATAAATAGGTTCGCCAACCGAGCTTTATTGTCAGCTTTTTAGGTGTCTTCCGATAAAAACTACTAACTTTACTTTGGCACTTTTTACTTAAATTTATTAAAAACATATACTTCATTTTCCTTGCGATTTTGCATCTGAAATTGGGGTAAATCCGTTTAACTTATTACAAAAAATAGAGGAGATATTAATGACAAATTATAAACATCGGATTTCTAAAAAATTACATGGTGTTGGACTTTTACTAATTGCTAGTGCTATTCCTATTACCTTCCCCATGTCCATTAAAGCAGACAATACACTCAACAATGAAGTTGCTCAAGTTACCTCTGTTTCGCAACTTTCAGACGTACAGCCTACAGATTGGGCATTTACTGCTCTTCAGTCTTTGGTTGAGCGTTATGGCTGTATTGCAGGATACCCCAATGGTACATTTCGTGGGAACCGTGCAACTAGTCGCTATGAGTTTGCGGCTGGCTTAAATGCTTGCTTAGATAAAATTAATGAATTAATTTCCACTGGACTAGCAGATAAGGTCGGGAAAGAAGACCTAGCGACATTGCAAAAGCTACAAACGGAATTTGCGGCTGAACTAACAGCACTTAAAGGTCGTGTCGATAGCTTAGAAGCTAAGGTTTCTACCCTCGAAGAGCAGCAATTTTCCACAACCACTAAGTTAACAGGAGAAGTAATCTTCAGTGCTGTAGGGGCAACAGGATCAAATGTCGGCTTTAATACGCCTAACGTTACCTTTGGTAATCGAGTGCGATTAAACTTTACAACAGCTTTTCCTAATGGTGGCACCCTGATTACAGGATTGCAAGCAACAAATCTTGGGGCTGGCAGTCTATTTGGCACTAGTTCTTTGCAATCTGTGCTGGGTTACAATGATCCCGCTTCGTTGAATAGCAGTACAGTGCGAACAGGCACAGAGGTACAGTTTCCCGTTAGTCCAAATAATATTGAGTTTCAAACTGCGAACAATGGCATCAGCCTTTATAAGCTCCTATACATTCAACCAGTTAATAAAAATTTCATTGCCTTTGCTGGTACCAATGCCGAAGTTACAGATGCCTTCCCTCAAATTTCACCACTGTTTGATGCTTCTCAAGGATCGATATCTCGATTTGGCACAGCAGCAGCCGCAACAAGGCTATCTGGTGGCACATCAGGCTTTGGGCTTGCCTCTGCCGTAGGTTTTATTTGGTTACCTTCTGAGCAAATAGATATTCGTGCCCTTTACGGCAATATTAATGCTGCTCTTCCCGGAAATGTAGGAACTTCTCCTGTTGGTTCTGGTGCCTTTGGGGGTAGTTACATTTTTTCTACTCAACTTACCTATACTCCAGTCAAAAGTTTAGCTTTAGCATTAAATTATGCCTATAGTTCCCACGATATTAATATTTTAGGAACTGGCTTAACCTCCCAAGATATTAATGCCATTCCTACCAAGAATGCGGGAACTTCCTTGGGTAATCGGGTTAATCTTAATACCATTGGGTTAACAATGAATTGGGGATTTGTGCCAAAAGTTGATCTAACGGCGACGGGAAGCCTTATATTTGCAAACCTGAATAGTGTTGATGCTAATGCTACATTTACTAGTTGGATGGTTGGGTTAAATTTCAAAGATTTATTAGCTGAAGGTAACCGCCTTGGTCTACTTTTTGGTCAACCTCTCAATCGTAGTTCCTTAGGTGGAAGTCAAGCGGGAGCTGGTAATAATACGACTACTCCTTATCAGCTAGAAACATTCTTTAATTTCCGATTAAGCAAAAATATTTCTGTAACTCCTGGAGTCTTCTTTGTCTTTAATCCAGAAGGACTTGGTGGAAGACCTACAACTACTGTTGGGGTAATCAGAACTACTTTTACGTTCTAAATTAATCGGGGTAAGGGGCTGTCTTCCTTACCTTTTTTAATAATCATAGATTAAAATCTATATGTAATATAGAAAATATTGACTTTAATCTATATAGATTTAGCCTTATGATAAGTCTGATGTTTTTCACTAACTTAAATATATAAATAAGGCATCCTTCACTTTTGCAAGCATTATGTCGATAAAGGTGAAGTGATGCTAGAGGAATAACTATGTCAAATTTTCAAAATCAATTTTCTCGCCGTAAATTTCTAGCGATCGCTGGCACTGGTGCGGCAACTTCTATTCTATTAAAAGGATGTGGGGGGAATACACCTGAAACTACAACGAATGTTCCTGTTACAACTAATGCCAGTGGTGATGTAGAGACAACTAAAGCAAAGTTAGGATACATTCCGATCGTCGAATCTGCTCCAATGCTTATAGCCAAAGAGAAAGGTTTCTTTGCTAAATATGGCATGACTGACGTTGAGATTTCAAAACAGGCAAACTGGGGTGCAGCTAGGGATAATGTAGAAATTGGCTCTGAGGGAGGTGGTATTGACGGTGGTCAGTGGCAAATGCCCATGCCCTATCTTATTTCTATGGGTAAAATCACCAAGGGTAATAAAAAAATCCCCATGTATGTCTTAGCACAGTTGAATACCCATGGTAATGGCATTGCGATCGCCGGCAAGCACAAAGGTAAGAAAGTGGGCTTAAACTTAAATGATTCTGGCGGCTACATCCAAAAGCTCAAGGCAGATGGTAAAAAGTTTATAGCTGCCCATACCTTCCCTCAGGCAAATCAGGACTTTTGGATTCGCTATTGGTTAGCTGCGGGTGGTGTCAATCCCGATACCGATATCGAACTACTAACTGTTCCTTCGGCGCAAACTGTGGCAAATATGAAGACAGGAACCATGGATGCCTTTAGTACTGGCGATCCCTGGCCGTATCGGATTGTGGCGGATAAAACTGGCTTCATGTCAGCCTTGACCGCCGAGGTGTGGAAGAATCACCCCGAAGAGTACCTGGCTATGCGTGCCGACTGGGTGGATAAGCATCCCAAGGCAACTAAAGCCATTCTTAAAGGGCTTATGGAAGCACAACAATGGTGTGATAACTTTGATAACCGTAAAGAGATGGCGGAAATTTTTGCAAGACGTGAATACTTTAATGTTCCTGTTAATGTGCTGGAGCCACCATTTTTCGGCAAGTATGATATGGGTGATGGGCGTATTATCGATGATAGGTCTATGGCTGCGTTATATTGGAAAGATGAGAAAGGAAGTGTTTCTTATCCTTACAAGAGTCATGATCTTTGGTTCTTAACTGAAAGCGTGCGTTGGGGATTTTTACCAGTTGAAACCCTTGATACCGCCAAGGAAATGATTGACAAGGTAAATCGTGAAGATATTTGGAAAGAAGCGGCAACCGAAGCGGGAATCGTTGCAGCAGATATTCCTAGTAGTACCTCCCGTGGAGTTGAGAAATTCTTTGACGGGATTGAGTTCGATCCAGAGAATCCCAAAGCTTACCTGCAAAGCTTAAAGATCAAGAAAGTAAGTATCTAGCTCTTGTTGCATACAGTCTGCTTAGTTTCTAGCGATGACAGATGAAGTCTCAAATCAAATTATTTCAGATATTCTTTGTGTTCCACTGTTTTCTAAGTAGGCTGTATTTACATTATTAGCTGAGGAACTTCATCTCACCTACCTAAATTTAATTCGTAGGCCTAAAACCCCAAATCAAATTAATAGTTCAAATTATAAAGATTTTAAAGGAGTAATTATGACCGAACTTCAAGACCAATTCACACGCCGCAAGTTCATCACCGTCACTGGGGCAGCAGCGGCAGGTACAATACTCTTAAACGGAGGTTTGAGTAATCCATTTGCGGCAAATGCTTCTAAAGGACTAGAAACAACTAAGGCGAAGTTAGGTTATATTCCTATTGTTGAAGCAGCGCCTATGATTATTGCTAAAGAGAAAGGATTCTTTGCTAAGCATGGCATGACTGATATCGAACTTTCCAAGCAAGCTAGTTGGGGTGCCGCTAGAGATAATGTGGAAATTGGCTCTGGTGGCGGTGGCATAGATGGTGGACAATGGCAAATGCCTATGCCCTATCTGATCTCCATGGGTGAAATCACCAAGGGACGTAAGAAAATCCCCATGTATGTTCTGCTTCAGCTAAATACTCATGGTAATGGCATAGCGGTCTCCAATAAACACAAAGGGCAGAAGCTTAGTTTGAAGGTGAGAGACTCTAAAGCATATTTTGACAAGTTAAAGTCTGGCGGAAATAAGTTCAAGGCCGCCTATACCTTCCCCGAGGCCAATCAAGAATTTTGGATTCGCTATTGGCTGGCTGCAGGCGGGGTAAACCCAGATACAGATGTGGAACTCCTAACTGTTCCTTCTGCCCAAACTGTGGCAAATATGAAAACAGGTACTATGGATGCTTTCAGTACAGGTGATCCCTGGCCCTATCGGATTGTGACAGATAAAGTTGGATTTTTGGCAGCTTTGACCGCAGAAATCTGGAAAAATCATCCTGAAGAATACTTAGCTATCCGTGCTGACTGGGTTGACAAAAATCCTAAAGCGACAAAAGCAATCCTCAAAGCAATTATGGAAGCACAGCAGTGGTGCGATAACTTTAATAATCGTAAGGAGTTATCTCAAATTCTATCAAAACGTGAGTATTTCAATGTTCCTGCCAATATTTTAGAAGGACCATTCTTCGGTAAGTATGACAAGGGTGATGGCAAAAAGGTTGATGATAAATCTTTGGCTGCTTACTATTGGAAAGATGGCAGGGGTAGTGTTTCCTATCCCTACAGAAGCCACGACCTTTGGTTCCTTACTGAAAGCGTACGTTGGGGATTCTTACCTCTCGATACTCTAGATAAGGCTAATGGCATGATTAGTAAAGTGAATCGTGAGGATCTATGGCGGGAAGCAGCTAAGGAGTTGGGTGTTTCTGCGCGTGATATTCCTAAGAGTACTTCTCGAGGCGTAGAAACCTTCTTTGATGGGATTAAATTTGACCCCAAAAATCCTAAAGCTTATCTGAAAAGCCTAAAGATTAAAAAGGTAAGTATCTAAACGTTACACATTGCCCTTCTTCTTGAGGAAGAGGGGTAAAAGAAATTAATTTTAGTTTATTCAATTGTTTAATAAAGTATTTAATAAAGAGATCTATATGACAGCAGTTCAACGCCGACCAAACACAAATTCTTTCCAAGGTGCAGTGGGTAAGCAAATCCAGAAGATACTACCAAATATTGTTCCTCCTATGGTGGCGATCGCTATTTTTTTAGTAATCTGGCAACTATTTTCTTGGACTCCAGGCGCAGTTCTACCAGGACCAATTAAAGTGGTAGAAGAAACTAAGACGCTAATTCTTAATCCTTTTTATGACAATGGTGGCTTGGATAAAGGCTTGTTTTGGCAAGTACTGGCGAGTCTACAACGGGTGGCAACGGGCTATATCCTTGCCGCGATCGTGGGTATCAGTTTAGGGGTTTTAGTAGGGACGAGTAAAGTCATGTCCAAGGCACTCGATCCTATTTTCCAATTTTTACGGACTGTACCTCCACTAGCTTGGGTTCCGATCGCTCTTGCAGCTTTACAAAAGAATGAGCCTGCTGCTTTGTTTGTAATCTTTATTACAGCAATTTGGCCCATTTTAATCAATACTGCTGTTGGGGTTCAGCAAATTCCTCAAGATTATCGCAACGTTGCTAGGGTATTAAAACTTTCTCGTTCTAAATTCTTCTTTAAGATTTTGATTCCATCGGCACTTCCTTATATTTTTACAGGTTTGAGAATTGCGATCGGTTTAGCTTGGTTGGCAATTATCGCCGCCGAAATCGTGATGTCTGGGATTGTGGGAATTGGTTTCTTTATATGGGATGCATACACTAATGGATACGTTAGCGAAGTAATTTTAGCTCTCTTTTACATTGGTGCAGTTGGTATGATTTTGGATAAGCTCATGGCAAAACTCCAAACCTTAATTGTCAAAGAACAGTAATCCAGTTCGACTTCGCTCACTGACCATACGACTACGCTCACTAACTATATGATTGGGTTGAGTGGAGCCGAAACCTAAATTCCCTTATAAACTCAAACCTTCAAACCCATGCCCCAATTTGTTTCTGTAGATCACATTGATAAAATTTTCCCTCTCTCTAATGGTGGAACTTATTTTGCTCTCAAAGATATTAGTCTGGAAGTCAAAAAGGGAGAATTTATATCACTCATTGGGCACTCTGGTTGCGGGAAATCTACGCTTTTGAATATGGTGGCGGGCTTAGATTTACCCACCGAAGGAATTGTGATGCTTGAAGATGAGAAAATCACAAGCCCAGGTCCTGAACGCATGGTAGTCTTTCAAAACTATTCTCTACTACCTTGGCTTACAGTTCGCCAAAATATTGCCCTCGCCGTAGAACAGGTTTTAAGCTATCTTCCCAAGGCTGAACAGGATAGCATCATCGACCACAATATAAACATGGTGGGCTTGAGTCATGCGGCAGATAAACCTCCTGGGCAGCTCTCTGGTGGGATGAAACAACGGGTAGCGATCGCCCGCGCTTTATCAATTAAGCCTAAATTGCTTTTACTTGATGAACCCTTCGGAGCCTTGGATGCCTTAACTAGAGGTAATCTCCAAGAAAAATTAATGGAGATCTGCGAAGAAAGTCAAGTCACGGCAATTATGGTCACCCATGATGTGGATGAAGCTTTATTACTAAGCGATCGCGTGATTATGCTCACCAATGGACCCGAATCACAAATTGGGCAAATTATGGATGTTAATATTCCTCGTCCTCGCCATCGTTTGGAAGTAGTAAATCATCCTAGTTATTACAGTATGCGTAGTGAGATTATCTACTTTCTCAATCAACAGAAAAAAGATAAAAAACTAAAAGCAAGAAGCAACACTGTCACGGCAAGATATGGCTTAGAAAAAGTCAATCTAGAAATTGGCTTCGTTCCTCTAACTGCCTGTGCGCCTTTAGTCGTTGCCAAAGAAAAAGGATTTTTCACAAAACATGGTCTAGATGAAGTCAAATTAGTACGAGAACCAAGCTGGCGTGGCATTACCGATGATCTAGTTAGAGGTTATCTTGATGCGGCTCAAGTCCCTGCGGGAATGCCTCTATGGTTAACCCTTGGGGGGAGAGACGGCAAACCAGTTCCCATGACCACTTCCCTCACCATGACTCGCAATGGGAATGGCATCACCCTTGGCAAAAAGTTTTACGATCAAGGTGTATTTTCTCTCAGTGACTTTAAGAAGTCTTTATTGCAATCAACCGATCGCGTTCATACCCTAGGCATGGTACATCCATCTTCATTACATAACCTTCTATTGCGTTATTGGTTAGCAGCAGGCGGCATTCATCCCGATCGCGATGTCAATCTCACCACCATTCCACCCGCTCAGATGGTCTCTAACCTCAAAGCAGGAAATATTGATGGATATTGCGTAGGCGAACCATGGAATATTCGAGCTGCCACCGAAGGAATTGGCTATACGATCGCGACAGATTTGGAAATTTGGTTAGGTCATCCAGGGAAAGTTTTAGGAGTTAGAGAAGACTGGGCATTAGCCTATCCCAACACCCATCTTGCTCTAATTAAAGCTTTACTAGAAGCCTGTGAATACTGTGCCGATAATCAAAATTCTGAAGAGATTCGCCAAATCCTCTGTCGTCCTGAGTATGTGGATACTGTGCCTGAATACATTAATATTGGCAATCCTGAACAATATACCTGCTCCATCGATCAACCACTTAGACAATATGCTCACCATCAGTTTCACGGTACTGGATTAAATAGACCTAGCCGTACAGAACAGCTTTGGATCATGACCCAAATGGCAAGGTGGGGAACGGTGCCATTCCCACGTAATTGGGTAGAGATTTTGGAGAGAATCTGTAATGTCTCCGCTTTTAGTACAGCCGCAAGGGAACTGGGAATGTTAGAAATTGGCTATAAACGCCCACCAATTCAGTTGTTTGATGGCACTATTTTTAATACCGATGACCCCATTGGCTATCTTAACGATCTAGAAATCAAGAGCGATATTCACAT
>CASBQR010000221.1 GCA_949127865.1 Synechococcales cyanobacterium PMM_0082 | reverse complement strand
TTGGCAGAGGTCGGACTCATCCAAAGGCGTAGAAATTCCCGTATGCCCTACGGTATTTTTTAATCCAATAGCCAGTATATTCAGTGCAGCATTATGATCTCTATCCAGTACACAGCCACATTTGCAAATATGGGTACGGGTACTTAGACTTTTCTTAACCAATATTCCACAACTTGAACAATTTTGACTTGTATAGTGAGGTGGGACAGCAATCGTGACCTTACCAAATACCTTACCAAAATACTCAATCCATTGTCGAAACATTGACCAACTTGCATCACTGATACTCTTGGCTAATTTATGATTCTTAACCATATTCCGTACTTGCAAGTCTTCGTAGGCAATCAGGTCTGCTGACCGAACTACGCATCTTGCAGTTTTAACTACAAAATCTTTACGCTGTCTACTGACTTGTAAGTGTTTTCTTGCTAACCGCTTAATTGCTTTTTTACGATTAGCTGAACCCTTTTTACGTTTAGAAACCTGTCGTTGCAACTTTTTGAGTTTACGTTCTGATTTTCTAAGGTGTCTGGGATTTTCAACTGTCTGACCATTGGAATCAGTATAGAAATGGTTTAATCCCACATCTAAACCGATGGTCTTGCGACTAGGTTCTAATAATTCCCTGCGGTCAACATCAATACAAAGCTGAGCATAGTAACCATCAGCACGGCGAACCAGTCTGACTCGTTTAATTTGCTCAATCTGATAGAAATTAAGGTCACGAGAACCAACTAATTTCAATCTGCCAATTTTGAAACCATCGGTCAAAGTTAGATATTTCCGATCCTCAGAAAGTTTCCATCCAGCTTGTTTGTATTCAATTTTCCGATAAAAATTTGCTCAATAACAATCTAAATCTCATCCAAACCTCTAGAATGAAGCGTAATTATTGTTACTATGCAAAATATTAGCCTTTAAGCCAAATCTGGTAACTTAACCCCAATAGAGTAAGCAATGGAACTAACAGATTTTCTAAGAATAGCCCATCCCGCGATCGCCGTCACCGTAGTATTTCCAATTATTGGCATGGTACTAAATATGGCTTGGCAAACTCGACAACGACGGATTAAATCTCAAGATGGGAGTAATTCCAAAATTCCGCCCTCGGTAGGGATGGAACACGTGAAGTTGGGGAAAGTACTATCTGGAGCCGTAGTTGGCATTAGTTTATTGGGAATGCTGCACCCTACGGTTAAATATATTTTAAAAAATGATTTAGTCAATAAAGACTTTACTCAGGTTTTAATTCTTGCGCTTTTATTTATTGCCACGATCGCCTCTTTAGTATTTCTATACATTGCCCGTGAGCGACTATGGCTAGGTATATTTGCTACCTTAACTGGCATGGGCATAACCTTAATTGGCTTCCAAGATAATGTATTTAAGCGTGAGGGATTTGGTGCCATCTTTCGCCGTGATAATGAGTGGATGGTTTCCCACTTTTACTTTGGGATAATCGCCACTATGCTTATGATTTTTTCCCTAGCAATTGTTCAAGATATCTATAAAGATCGGCAAAATCGTTGGCGCACAGCCCATGTTATTCTCAACTCCATTGCCACTTTATTTTTTATCGGACAAGGCATAACAGGAGCTAGAGATTTACTAGAAATTCCTTTGAGTTGGCAGGAACCCTTCGTTTATAGCTGTGACTTTACGAATAGGGTTTGTAAAGCCAGTATAGAAAATCCTTATCTAGTTGGTAATCAAATTGGACAGAAACCTAATATTTCTAAGACTTAATTTGGGGCACAGATAAATGCTTAAGGTGTCCAGATTTCTTAGCAGCTTAGTATATTTAAGTGCCTTGGAATATTGTAAACTGCGAGAGATTAATTAAGGTTTGATTGCTTAAAACTAGAGTAAAACTATGGTTCAAAAATTTCTAAAAATCATGTCACAGCTTAAGCGATCGCTCATTTTATTGATTATGGTACCTCTGCTGCTATTGGGTTGTAGCGCCTCTAATGCCCAGACAAATATTGATCCAAAGTTTGAGGCTCAGGTTTTAGAAATTATTCGTAAAAATCCGCAAGTTATCCTCGAATCTGTCCAAACCTATCAAAAGGCACAAAGGGATAAGCAATCTCAAACTAAAGATCAAGTATTAAAGCAAATTCAGGCAAAACCGACCGCATTTATCCAAGGCTCTCCTACTAAAGGTGCAGCCAATCAAAAGCTTGTGCTTATGGAGTTTTCTGACTTTCAATGTCCCTTCTGTGCCAAGGCTCACGACACCGTACAGCAATTTATGGCAACCAAGAGCGATCGCGTCACTTTGGTTTATAAGCATTTCCCTTTAACTAATATTCATCCCCAAGCTGAACCTGCGGCTTTGGCATCTTGGGCTGCCCAACAACAAGATCAGTTTTGGCAATTTCATGACCTCCTTTTTGCTAGCCAACCCCAACTCGGTGAAGAGCTTTATTTATCCATTGCCCAAGATCTCAAGCTAAATCTAAGTAAATTTAATAGCGATCGCCAAAGTGCAGCCGCTAAACAAGCTATTACTAAGGATGTGGAATTAGGGAGAGCGATCGGAGTACCTGGAACTCCATTTTTCATGATGAATGGCTTGCCAGTCCAAGCTTCAGAGAACCTACTAAGTGATCTAGAGGCAACCCTGAAAGGATAGAATATATCAAGCAAAAATCTTAGTTAATAATCCTAAATTTTTCGATAACTATGAAGATGCTGAAGAATTTTTTGATGCCAATAAAATTGATTTAAACAGCGATCAACAAAAAACTAAACTCCTGAAATCATTAGGATATGATGGTGTTCAGGTCAAAGACGCAAAATATTTTCGTGGTTTTTGATCGAAAATAGGTGGCAACATTCAAGGTGGAGAAACTTTAATGGGAGAATATCTAGGATGCTCGGGTTGTAGGCATCGTGACAGCAAGGGTTTAACTTGTAAAGCTTTTCCTAAAAGCATTCCCTTACAAATTATTTCAGGGGAAATTCATCACACAAAGCGTCTTCGCTGGCAAGATAATGATATTGTTTATGAGCCAATCGAGATCAAGGTTCCTGTCAAAGTCTAAAACAAAAAAAGATAGTTAATAATGTATTTTTGCGATCGCAGCTTTCATGAAACAGAATCATGAATAAAGTTTCCTATTTTCTCGTCACTCACGGTAGTCGTAATCCATCTGCTGTGGAGTTTTTGCATAATTTAGTTAAGTTAGCACAGGCAAAATCTGAGAATTTAGTTGGCGGCGGCTTACTAGAAGGACAAGAGCTAAGTCTGAGTCAGCAATTAGTAAATTTTGGTAAAGTTGCCCAAGCCCAAGGCTATGCTGAGATATTGATTCTGCCTATATTTTTACTGGCGGGAGTTCATGTTTGTGATGATTTACCTGAACAGGTGGCGATCGCCCAAAAAATTTCCGAATTAAAATTCAAACTTGCCGATCGCTTTGGGGCTTATTCCCAAATTCCACAATTATTAAAAACAAAATTCCCTCAAGATGCCACCGCCAAAATCCTGCTGGCACACGGCAGCCGACTGTCTGAAACCACAAAATATCTTGAAAATTTAGCCCAAAACTTAGATGCAATGCCTGCCTATTGGTCGATCGCTCCGAGTTTAGAAACCCAAATTGAGCAATTAATTAATCTTGGACATTCTGAAATTACAATCCTGCCCTACTTTTTGGCTTCTGGTGGAATTATGGAAGCGATCGCTAATAAAATATCTAACTATTCAATCTCAATTCAACTACTAGAACTACCTTTTCAAGCTGAAGCGATCGCCAAATTAGTGATTAACTACGCCCAAAGTTGTACATTAGAAGAAAAATAAATATTAATGGCAAGTCAAGGATTTAATAACTTAAAGCAAATTTCAGTGCCAGCACCGATTAAAGTCAGCCTCTGCATGATTGTCAAAAATGAAGCAGAAAGACTAGCTAATTGCTTAAAAAGTGTCAAAGGTTTTGCTGATGAAATTATTGTGGTCGATACGGGATCGAGCGATCGCACAGTAAGTATTGCTAAAAAATTTGGAGCAAAAATATTTAAATTTGACTGGTGTGATGACTTTGCCGCCGCCCGCAATTATGCCCTAGAGCAAGCACAGGGGAAATGGATTTTAGTTTTAGATGCCGATGAAATTTTAGAACCATCCATAATTCCAGTTTTACAAAATGCCATTAATAATCCTGAATATCTAGTAATTAATCTCAATCGCTCAGAAATTGGGTCGGGACGATCGCCTTATTCTTTAATCGCTAGGTTATTTAGCCGTCAACCAGAAATTTATTTTACAGGCTTTTATCACGAATCCATTGATAACTCCGTTGCGGAATTGGTACAGAAAAATGCTCAAAAAGTAGTAACGATTCCCCAAGTTGCCATCCTTCACTACGGTTACAAGGTAGAGAAAATTAACCAGAAACAGGAATTCGCCCAACGCTTAATGACTAAGCAAATCACTGCTTATCCCGATGATGCCTATACCCATAGTAAGTTGGGAGCTTTGTATGTGGAAATTGGCGAAGTAGAAAAAGGTTTATCCCTATTACAAACAGGCTTAGCCATTGTTGATCCCAAGCAATTACCAACTTTATTTGAACTTAATTATCATTTGGGTATTGCCTATAGTCATCTTCAAAACTGGGACTTAGCAAAAATCCATTATCAAAATGCTTTAGAGCTAGATGTTGCAGAAGTAATGAAGATTTCTACTTATAACAATTTAGGGAATCTTTGGCAGACTCAATCTAACTTTGCGGAAGCGATCGCCTGTTATGAAAAACTCCTAGCCATTGCTCCAGATTTTGCCACAGGTTATTTTAATCTTGGCATTGCTCGTAAATCTGTTTATGATTTCACAGGTGCGATCGCCGCCTATATTGAAGCATTAAAGATAAATCCAGAATATGCCGAAGCGTATCAAAACTTGGCTGTAGCTTTGCAACAAACTGGCAAACTAGAGGCAAGTAAACTAGCATTTAGCGAAGCAATTAAATATCATCAACACCAAAATCACCTAGAAATTGCCCAACAACTCCAAGGTCATCTCCAAAGCCTGTAAATTAAGCTATGAATTATCTCTACCTCCACGGATTTGCCTCTAGCCCTAAATCTAGTAAAGCTGTATTTCTCCAAGACAAGTTTGCAAACCTTGGACTAACTCTAAATGTCCCCGACCTGAATTTGGATAACTTCACCGAAGCCACTTTAACCAAGCAATTAGATTTTCTCCAATCTGAATATGGCAACTCGCCCCTTGTGGTCATTGGTTCTAGTCTGGGTGGATATTTAGCATTACAAATGGCGACCGCTAATCTTAATGTCCAGAAATTAATTTTATTGGCACCCGCTTTTAAGTTTAGTGAATGTTTAGCAAAGGATTATGGCTTAGAGGCGATCGCTGCATGGAAAGCTACTGGTAGTCGAGAAATTTATCACTATGGCTTAAATCAGCCGATTTCCTTAAATTATGAATTTTTTACTGATGCCCAATCATACCTAGATAAATCCTTAGATCGAGAATTACCAATTTTAATCATCCATGGTGCTAATGATACCGTTGTCCCCGTTAGCCTCAGTCAAGATTTTGTTGCTAATTATCCCTTTACCACTCTGGAAATTGTAGAAAGCGATCATAGTCTTGGGGATGTGGTTAATTTAATTTGGCAGAGAACTACAGAATTTTTAGGACTATAGCGATCGCCACTTCACTTAATGCCTAAAATTTGTAATTCTTCGCTGCTTAATTGCCTCAAACCTTTAGGAAGTAGATTGCCTAAATTAATAGTAGCGATCGCCGCTCGATGCAGTTCTAGTAGAGGATGTCCTAAAATTTCAGCTACCCGCCGAATTTGACGATTTCGACCTTCATGCAAAACTATTTGGAGTTTAGTGCTACTTTTCTGAGTTGATAAAACCATAACTTGAGCAGGTAAAGTCAGTTTGCCATCTAAATCTATACCAGTGCGCCATTTCTCTAGAATGCGATCGCTTGGACATCCTTGGACAATAACTTCATAGAACTTAGCGACATGATGGCTAGGATGCATCAAGTAATTTGCAAAATCTCCATCATTAGTTAGGAGTAATGCCCCACTACTGTCATAGTCAAGTCGCCCAACGGAATAAAGGTGTTGATACCGAGTCGGCAAAAGTTCTTGAATGGTCTTCCGTCCTTGGGGGTCACGGCGACTGCAAATAAAACCTTTAGGCTTGTATAATAAAATATAATCTAATTTCGGTTTGGGCTTGGATTCGAGATTAATTAGTCGATGGTCAACAGAGATGCGATCGCAGTCAGGATCGGCTTTAACACCTAAAATAGTGACTAATTGATCGTTAACCCTAACTCGACCCGCTAAGATTAACTCCTCCGCACCTCTTCTCGAAGAAATACCATAGCTAGCGATTATTTTTTGCAATCTTTCTGTCATAGATATTTGTAGCAAGAAATACTAAAATTAAAAATTAAAAACCCATAGAATGAAGAGCTAAGTGTTTTAGGTATACATGAAGAATTTAAAGGCTTCCCAACAACTATTAAGTGACCTAGAAATCGAGAGTTTAGGAGATCTCAAGCCATTTTATCTTGAGTTAATAAAACAACAAAAATTACAATCAAAGCTGGAACAGTTTCAGGAAAATGAGGATATTACTGTTGGTGTATTTATATTATCTCAAAACGGTTGCTTTATAGATGCTAGCTATGGTTTCTGTGAAATGCTTGGCTACACTACTGAAGAACTTAGAAACTCCCAAATTCACAGCCTAGTTTATGATGATATAACTATCTACGAGCAAGCAGTAACAAGATTAGCCCTAGGGCAAACTAAACAAGAAAATCTCCATTACAACTTCATAACTAAAGATCAACAATTGGTCAACTTAGCCTTGAGTCTGTTTTTATTAGATGAAAAACTATATCCAAAATTCAAAAATTCTACCTTTAATCTAATTGTTAAATTTGAAGACCATACCATAGGCGATCGCCTCGAAAAATCGATCCAAGCATCCAAACAAACATGTCAGAATTTATTTGAAAATTGCACAGATCCAGTTTTAATTTATGATAGCCAAACCTTAGATATAGTTGCGGTCAATGATGCGGCAATTTATCTCTACGGCTATAATCGGCAAGAATTTCTGAATCAAAATATTGCCAGTATTCCTACTATTATTTTTTCTGCTCCTAGTTCTGATCTTCATCCTAAAATCCAGAGCTTTGATCGACATTTAAAAAAAAATGGACAAATCATAGATGTTCAGATTAGTTCATATCATATTATTTACAATGACCATCCTGCTGTAATTCTTACCGTTCAGGATATTACCCAAAAGAATATCGCAAATAGAGCCTTAGAAGCCTTAACCCAAGCAGAAGAAGACTATCGGGGTATTTTTGAAAATGCAGTTGAAGGAATTTTTCAGACTTCGGAAGCAGGTAAATATCTAAAAGTGAATCCGATGTTAGCGTCAATCTATGGCTACGATTCACCCCAAGATTTAATGAACGGAATTACGGATATTGCTAATCAATTATACGTAAAGCCGCAACGAAGACTAGAGTTTAGAGAGTTACTCAAGCAGAAAGATGCCGTTTTAGGATTTGAGTCTGAAATCTATCGTAAGGACGGGAGCAAAGTCTGGATTTCTGAAAATGTGCGAGCCATTCGCGATCGCCAAGGTAATTTACTAAAGTACGAAGGCTCAGTTGTTGATATTACGGAAATGAAGTTAGGTTCCGAGGCACTGCGTTTAAGCGAGGAACGATTCCGCTTGACTTTCAATTATGCTCCTATCGGCATGATGATTAAAGCCTTGGATGGCAGATCAATTCAGGTAAATAAAGCGATATGTAAAATTTTGGGCTATACCTCTGATGAACTAATGGAGCTGCGATGTGTTGATATTACCCATCCTCAAGATTTACTGTCTAGCCTAGAAATGAGAGCAAAAATCCTCGCAGGTGATTTTCCTAGTTACAAGATTTCCAAAAGATATATTCGTAAAGATGGAAACACTGTGGATACGATCCTACGGGTGTCCTTAACTAGGGATGCTGATGGTAATCCCATTAATTTTATTGATCAAATTGAAGATGTGAGCGATCGCAAGTTAGCAGAAGCCAAAATTTCCTATCTGGCATTTCACGATCCTTTAACTGGACTACCAAATCGTGCTTTATTTAACGATCGACTAGATCAGGCTTTAGCCCTTGCCCATAGATTACATCAGGATCAGCCTGAAATCCAATCTCTATTGGCAGTAATGTTTATAGATTTAGATCGATTTAAGTGCATAAATGATTCCCTTGGTCATGCCATGGGCGATCGCCTTCTGCAACTGGTATCAGAAAGATTTATCAAAAATATCCGTAAAAGCGATACGATTGCACGGATGGGCGGCGATGAATTTATGCTGCTACTGCCTGAAGTCAAACTACTGGAAGATGTGGTTAAGGTTGCAGAGAAGATCCTGAAATCCTTATCTGAACCATTTTATTTAGATCACCACGAAATGTATATTACTGCCAGTATTGGGATTTGTTTATATCCCCATGATGGCGATGATGGTGATGCTTTACTCAAAAATGCAGATGTGGCAATGTATCGAGCCAAGGAACAAGGGCGGAATCACTACCAAATTTACACTCAATCCATGCATGATCAAGCTTTTGAATGGATGTCTATGGAAAGTGGAATTAGAAGAGCGATCGCCCAATCCGAATTTGAGGTGTATTATCAACCCCAACTAGATTTGCAAACAGGAAAAGTGATCTGTATGGAAGCTTTAATCCGATGGCAAACAGAATCAGGCTTCATTTCTCCCAATCAATTTATTCCCATTGCTGAAGAGTACGGCTTGATTATTCCTATTGGCGAGTGGGTATTACGCACAGCTTGCATCCAAAATAAACTATGGCAAAATATGGGGCTGCCCCCAATCCAAATCGCTGTCAATTTTTCCGCAAAACAATTTCAAGATCCGCAATTATTAATCAAGGTGCGGCGAATCCTAGAAGAGACTAAATTAGATCCCAACTTTCTGGAAATTGAGATTACCGAAAGTGCAGTGATGAAAGATGAGTATGCTGCCACCGATACCTTACAAAGCTTGAAGGATATGGGGATTAAAATTTCCATTGATGATTTTGGCAAAGGTTACTCTTCTCTCATGCACTTAAAGAAATTCCCCGTGCAGAAGCTCAAAATCGATGCGGCTTTTATTAAAGAAATTCCCAACAATAAAGATGATGCCGCTATTTCTACAGCAATTATAGCGATCGCCCATACTTTGAACTTAAAAGCGATCGCCGAAGGAGTGGAAAACCCTGAACAAATAGAATTCTTGCGCGCTCTAAGATGTGATGGTATTCAAGGCTATATCTTTAGTCCTGCGGTACCAGCAGCAGCAGCTACAAAAATTCTGCACGATCAAAGACATTTTTTGGGAATCCGCCCCAATCAAAAACTAATTTAAGGATTAGGGAATCCAGCCCGAATATCTTCAACAATCCCATCTCTGAGGACAACTTCTACCTGCATCAAGCCAATTAAGTTGTCACCTTTGCTAACTGTAAAGAAACTATCCAATTGCCCTTGACTCACTTCTTGTTCCAGTTCCAACACTTGAACTTGACTTAGTTGTTGTAGTGCCTGATTTTTTTGTTCCAGAAACTCAGACTTACGTTCGTTGATCTGAGCGCGAATGGACTCGATTTCACTTAATACGGCGGGTCCAGGAGGCTTGATACTCTGGCGTTCAATTTCAGCAATCATTCTTTGCCCTTGAGCTTCAACCTGTTGAATTTGACCATCAAGTTGTTGGATTTGGACTTGAAGTTGTTGCTGCATTTCATCTTTCCACCGTGGAGTCACAATTACTTTGATATTAACAACACGCTTAAGGAGAAGCTGATTAGCAAAATCTATGGAATTCATATAATTGAGATTTCTAGTTTAGACAAACATCTTGTTAATAATATCTTGGTAATGCTCATTTACAACATTACGCTTGATTTTGAAGGTTTGGGTCATCCTGCCATTGGCGATCGCAAAGGGTTCCAAAATAAAACTAACTGCACCAATGCGATCGTTAACGCTATAGCCTGGACGGTTTTTAACTTCACGATTTAACTCCTCTCGATAGATCGCTCTAATCTCTACAGTTTCCAGATTTAGATCTGATAGTTGGGAATTGGGTGGAATTAAGTTTGCTGCTTCTAGTCCCGCTAAATTTGGCACAATTAAAGCCCCCAATTGTTTTTGATCCTGCCCTACCACAATAATTTGATCAATTAAAGGACTCCGCAAACAAGCATCCTCGATCGCCTGCGGTTCAATATTTTCGCCATTACTCAAGACAATCGTATCCTTTGCTCTTCCCGTAATCACCAAATCCTGCCAAGGGGTCACATAGCCCAGATCGCCACTATCAAACCAACCATCGCTATCGATCGCTTTAGCTGTTGCCGTCGGATTTTTATAGTAGCCTTGCATAACCTGCGGTCCACGGAGTGTCACCAGTCCTAGTTGATAAGGCGAGAGAGGTTTACGCGTATTTTGATCAATAATTCTAGTCTCAGTCTTAGGAATAGGTTGCCCATCCCCATTACGGATATTGCGATTTGGTCTACGCACATGGGTAATCGGTGCAGTTTCTGTTAGACCATAGCCACTAAGAATGGGAATATTCACAATTTCATAGAAGTCTTCTAAATGCAAAGCGATCGACCCACCACCACTGACCACTAGCTCTAAACACCCGCCTGTTGCTTCTCGAACTTTTTTGTAAACTAGGCGATCGCCCAATTTATGTAGTGGAGCTAAAGTCAACATTTTTAGACCCGCCGCAAAACGTTCCCAACCTGAAGGAGCTAAATTCTCTAAATCTAGTCCCTGCCATATTCTTCTGGCTTTGATATATGCCAAACTAAGCTTAAAAAAGAAATTGATTAATTTTTGCTTACTCTTTGGCTGCTCTCGAAATTGCTTTTGGACACCTTCATAAATTGATTCCCACAATCTAGGCACTGCCACCATATAATTTGCTTGAAAATCCTTCAGATCTACTTTAATCGAGCGTAAATTCGTATAAATTTGTGTGCAGCCTTGGGAAAATATAAAATATTCAAACGATCGCTCGTAGGAGTGCCAAGTGGGGAGAATACTCATAACTTTCTTGCTTGGTTGGACAGCATACACATCTAAAGCGCCTGTTACCTGTTGCAGTAAGTTGCCGTGAGTCAGCATTACGCCCTTGGGATTGCCACCCGTCCCAGACGTATAGATTAAAGTCGCAAGGGTTTGAGGAGTAATGTTAGGATTGCCCAAATCTTGACTAGCTCCAAGTTCGAGGATTTGGGAAAAGTTATACACTCCAGTGGGGACATCCTCATCAGATAGTAAAATAATCTGCTGAATTGACAGATTTTGCAGTTCAGGTTGGAGCTTATCTAAAGTAGCTAAGTTTTCAATCACTAAAGCAGTGCTATCACTATGTTCCAGAATATATAAAAGTTCGCGCTGCTCCGCCTGTGAGCTACGAGTAGCATTAACTGCCCCGATCGCCATCATCCCTTGATCGGCAATTAGCCACCGGACAGAATTATCCGCAATTAGACCTATATGCGCTCCTGATTGAATGCCAAGCGATCGTAAACCTGCCCCAAACCTTGCCATTTGTTCTATTAATTGAGCGTAGGTCAACTTAACTTCGATTTGGGCATGGGGATCATGCACTGCCAGAATATCAGGATATACCTGCGCCGTCTTTTGCCAAACTTGCCAAAGGTTTTGAGCAGTGCTGTGGTCAATGGGTTTTGAGTTACGCATATTTTTGTTTAACTAAGGATTTAATCTACTTACTTGACTGACGGTAGTAAACCAAAATTTAATGTGCCCATGGGTTAGTTCATACATGGTTTTTTGTGGAACCTATGATACCGTGTTCTGTACCCTATCCAAAGTTAAGTATTTAGCGATCTAGGGCAACCGCACACGTTTCTTAACAAAAGAGGAAATAAAAACGACAAAGCAGGATAATTGAAAGTATTTACAAAATCAGAGATCCAAAATGTCAGCAACAGTTAGTCCTACTGCGCTAATCGAAACACACTTTGGGAATTTGCCAGACCCTAGAGTATCCCACAGTATTCTCCATAAGCTGATAGACATACTAATCATAACTATTTGTGGAACGATCAGTGGAGCGGATAATTTCGTTGCTATAGTCGAATATGGGAAAGAAAAAGAAGAATGGTTAAAGACATTTTTTGGAATTAGCCAACAGAATACCCCAAAATTGCTCTAGAGCGTTATCGCCAAGCCTTGACTGCTCGCAAAGCATTTTTATTCCCCGATTCGCAATTAGAGATCCCGTTAGCAAGGTTTTTATTTAGAGAATGCGGTATGGAGCTGGTTGAAGTCGGTACTCTCTATATTGATCGCCTATTGATGGATAGCGAAATCAATCTATTGCCAGCAGGTATGGCTCGCCATGCGATCAACTTCATCGTCATCAATGATTAGAACTCGTAACAGATCCTTCGTTTACAACATCTCACACAACGACCAATATTTATTTACGGTTGCCATCATATCCACAAATGCAGCGAATGGTAGGGATTTGAGAATATAACCTGCTACGTTCAGATTATAGGCATTAAAGCGATCGCCCTCTTCGTTAGATGTTGTTAACATTACAACTGGAATCCTCCTAAGATTGGGGTCATCGCGTAGGGCTTGTAAAAATTCTATTCCGCTCATTTTAGGCAAATGGACATCTAAAAGGATGAGACGCTGCCCTTTAGGAATTACAGATGGTATAGTTGAATTTCCTCGTAACATTTCCAACCCTTCTAAGCCATCACGAGCGACGAACAAGGAACTGGTAATATCACCTTTTTTAAACGCTCTTTGCACGTTCATGACATCTACATCATCATCTTCTATTAGTAAAATATTTATCATTTGGTATTACTAAAATAT
>CASBQR010000220.1 GCA_949127865.1 Synechococcales cyanobacterium PMM_0082 | reverse complement strand
TCAGGTTAATTTTCGAGTCACCGATGAGGAATTAGCACATTTGAAACAATATTGTGAGATAAGGAAGAGGCAACAAAGCGAAGCTCTTCGTGAGTTGCTGAGAAAATTATCAATCAATGGGGTATTGAACCCAATCGATTGATGCGCCTTTCATTCCACACCAAATCAAAGATTATGGCGTAGGGATTCCCGTCTGTTTAGCTAAAACATTATTTAAGCCTGCAACTCTCATCCTGATCTTTAAGTTACCTATATGCTTCCTAAACTAAAAATTTTTTGGCGAGGATCCAG
The DNA here is from genome assembly GCA_949127865.1 of Synechococcales cyanobacterium PMM_0082. Lineage (GTDB taxonomy): Bacteria > Cyanobacteriota > Cyanobacteriia > Pseudanabaenales > Pseudanabaenaceae > PCC-7502. The sequence continues at coordinate 22,865 of CASBQR010000220.1, read as the reverse complement.
ACTTTTTAACAGGATTATTTTACTCTAAAGAGAGATTTGAGTAGCTTTAAGCCCTGTCCACTCCTATGTTGAGCTTGTGCCATATTACCAAATTCATAATCACGATATAAAACGATACAAATTGAGGGCTAAATTAATGAAATAACCCTGATTAACTAAAGTTGTTTCAGTTTTAGCAACAAAGAGAGTTTAAATTTCAAGACAGATATACTGAGCCTGTCAGATTTATCTCCAACTTTATTTTTAAACCTGAAGGTTTGTCATGCTAGATACTATCTCTAAGGATGCTAGAAATTATCAGATTCTTTCCCTATTTTTGTTCTTAGTGCTGGGAATTGGCACAAGGGATTGGACATTAAAACCAGAACTAATAGTAGTTATTTTTGCTACTTGTTTAAGTACTCAAATTTTGATGTCGTGGCTAGTTAATATTAATACCTTGCAAACGCCGTTATCTAAATCAATCAAAAATCAAATATGGAAGGGATTACCGAGTGCTGTAATTACCGCTTTGGGGCTATGTTTGCTGTTAAGAGCAGGTAGCTATTCTACGATGATTATGGCGGGATTCGGGGCGATCGCTTCCAAATTCATTTTCCGTATTGGTGATAAGCATTGGTTTAATCCTGCGAATTTTGGCATTATTGTGGCGCTGCTATTTACACCAGATGCTTGGGTCTCGCCCGGACAGTGGGGGGATGAAGTTTGGTATGCCCTTGTATTTGTAGCGTTAGGTGGGATGGTATTGAAGCGAGTAGGAAGATGGGATACGACCTTTGCTTTTTTTATCTCATACGCTGGGCTAGAACTAATTCGCAATCTATATTTGGGCTGGAGTTGGGATGTGCTGGGGCATAGATTAATGAGTGGGTCTTTATTGCTGTTCGCCATGTTTATGGTTACCGATCCTCGTTCTATTCCCAATGCTAGAAATGCGCGATTAATTTGGGCTATAGCGATCGCTTGTTTAACTTTTATCCTTCGCAATTTTTTCTTTATGCCCGAAGCCGTCTTTTATGCTTTGTTTGCCCTATCACCTCTAACCATAGTTTTAGACTATCTCTACAAAGCTCCTCGCTTCACTTGGTTTAAAGTTCAGATGCCTAAGCCTGTAATTCTGAGCTAATCACGCTGTGAACTTTCTGTTCTAAACATCAATCTTTTTAAAAACTATGAAACCGATTCATCTCATTTTTAGCTTGATTTTGAGCTTACTGATCGCATTTGCTTTTAATCCGATCGCTTGGGCATTTTGTGGATTCTATGTATCAAAAGCTGATGCCAAGCTCTATAACAATGCTTCTCAAGTTGTCATTGCCCGTGATGGCGATCGCACGATTTTAACTATGGCAAATGATTTTCAAGGTGATGTTAAAGACTTTGCGATCGTGGTGCCTGTACCAACAATTCTCAAAAAAGATCAGGTACGGATTGGGGATGCCAAAATTATTGAACGACTGGATGCTTTTAGTGCGCCTCGTCTTGTCGAATATTTTGATTCTGATCCCTGTGCGCCTCAATATGTGATGGAGTCTAGAATGCCTTCCGAAGCTGCACGTTCTAATACTGCTACCGATGCTCAGAAATCCCGCCGAGGTAATTTGGGTGTAACTATTGAAGAAAAATTTACCGTGGGCGAATACGATATTTTAATTTTAAGTGCCAAGGAATCAGGCGGACTTGAAACTTGGCTAATTCAAAATGGCTATCGTCTTCCCGCAGGGGCAAGCCAAGTGCTACAGGCTTACATTCGCCAAAACATGAAATTCTTTGTAGCTAAAGTCAATCTTGAGGAATTAGCAAAAAATGAAACGCAATTTCTCCGTCCCCTAATGATGGCATTTGAGTCTCGGAAGTTTATGCTACCAATTCGCTTAGGAATGCTGAATGCCAAGGGCGATCAAGATTTATTAGTTTATATTCTCACGCCCAAAGGACAAGCCGAAGTTTCTAACTATCGCATGGTCAGTATTCCCACAGACGCAGAAATTCCTGTATTTGTAAAGGATGAATTTGCTGGATTTTATAAATCCATGTTTCAAACTGCCCACCGCCGTGAGGATCGAAGAGTGGCATTTCTGGAATATGCATGGGATATGGGTAGTTGCGATCCCTGCTCGGCGGAACCTCTTAGTCCTGAAGAATTAACCAAAGCGGGAGTTTTTTGGCTCAATTCTCCTGTGTCTTCTCCTTTTAATAATTCAATTCGCCGCAGTGCTGTGCCATCCAGAGGTGGTGTATTTATTACAAGAATTCATATTCGCTACAATCGCGATAAATTCCCTGAAGATTTGATGTTCCAAGAAACCTCTAATCAACGTCAATTCCAAGGTCGATATATCATGCGCCATGCTTTTAAGGGTGAGGCAAAATGTGAAGCAGGGCAGGCATACAGAAAATCTTTACCCAAACGTTTTGAAAAAGAAGCACAAACTCTAGCCCAATTGACCGATTGGAAAATATCAGATATTCGGCGGCGGCTCCCAGTGGTGGAGGTGCAGAAAAATCCTATTCAACAATTCTGGAATAATATTTGGCGGTAATTGATGGCTAGTCGGTAAATTTATTCTTAAATTACTGGCACATTAATTAATGAACCTAAAATCTAATTTTTAATGTGCTTTCCTACTTTTTGAGGTAAATCTCTTAAGTAGGGTGAGGGCATTTTTTATGATTAAATCAATAATTTTGCTAATTTAATTGTCAAGTATTGTGAAATTTAGATATTCTTAATTAGTAATCATAAAAAGAAACTATGTCTGAGGCGATCGCTCCATTAACAGGTAAGGCTTTACTCCAAAAAGTCAAAGAATCGGGTAATTTAAATAAGCGAGAACAAGCTAAAATTTGCGGCTATTACTCTAGCTCCAAAGATAGTGCTAATCTCACAGAATTTTATGAAGCTTTAATTCAGGCTAGTGGGATTCCCCTTGATCCAGAATCATCTAAAGATGGACGAGGACGTGAGCCTAATTTTCGAGTTACTGTCCATAAAAATGGTCAAATTGTGATTGGTTCTACCTACACTGAATCTATGAATTTAGTCCCTGGTGATGAATTTGAAATTAAATTAGGCTATAAACATATTCAGCTTCGCCAGCTTATTGAGGAGGATTCACAATCATAAATTTTTGAGCTTTAATTTTAACTTTACTATTTAATTTCGATCAGTTGCTTGATCAATTCATAGTTATTGAGTTTATAAGCTTTTTTCTGATTTTTATTAAGCTCCAAAATTTGCAAATTTAATAACCCACAAAATAATTACTAAGGTTGGTATAACTGATGCAGCTAGTTGATACTCATGTTCATATTAACTTTAAGGATTTTAATTCTGATTTAGAATCTGTTCGCTCTAGATGGCAAGAAGTTGGTGTAACTCACCTAGTTCATTCCTGTGTAAAGCCATCGGAATTTCTGCAAATTCAAGCGATCGCTAATCAATTTCCTGAACTTAGTTTTGCTGTGGGATTACATCCTTTAGATGCCCACCTATGGCAACCTGAATGGCAAGAAGAAATTTTTAATTTAGCAAGTAGCGATCGCCGAGTTGTGGCTATTGGGGAAACTGGTTTAGATTTTTATAAAGCGGAAAATAAAGCTGAACAAATTACCGCATTTAAAGCTCAACTAGATATTGCTCGTAGTCTAAATATTCCTGTAATTATTCATTGTCGGGATGCCGCGATCGCTACGCGTGAAGTATTAGCTGAAGTTAATAGTCTAAATCCACAGCAGCCAGTTACAGGTGTAATGCATTGTTGGGCAGGAAATTCTGAAGAAACGCAATGGTTTTTAGATTTAGGAATGTACATTAGTTTTAGTGGAGTCATTACTTTTAAGAACGCCCAAGTAATTCAAGCATCTGCGCAAATTGTGCCAAGCGATCGCCTATTAATTGAAACTGATTGCCCTTTTTTAGCCCCAATGCCCAATCGTGGTAAGCGTAATGAACCAGCAAATGTAGTGTATGTTGCCCAAAAACTAGCAGAACTTAGAGGTGAATCTATAGAACAAATAGCCGATCAGACCACAAAGAATGCCATAAACTTATTTAGCTTAGGTGAGTCGAAATCTTGCTAGAAAGTTAAACTTTTACGGCGCCACTGTGGTTGATATTGCCATTTAGCTAAGCGCCCAGTTAGGGGAAAAAGCAGAATTCGGACAAAATTGCACGCTAAGGCTGGGTATTCTAAGCTCTAGCTCAGTCCTCACCAAGTACATCTGCGATCTATAGTGAAATGAATAAATAGTTAGCAAGCTTTTACCGTGGATTCATGTCTAAATTACCATTTAGGAAACTGCTGATCGGGGAATTAAGTTGGAAGAGGTTTATGCGATCGCTTGTTTTTATTTACTTTGCTTTTGCCGTTTATGTCTTTTTTCGGGCTGACAGCATGATTTTTGTGCCTCAACCTTCCAGCTACCAAGACAATCAGGATATTCTTAAAATCCCTGTTAACGATAATGAAAAAATTTCTGCTATATATTTGCCCAATTCTCAATCTGCCTATACCTTGCTTTATATCCATGGCAATGCCGAGGATCTAGGAGATATTCGCCCTTGGCTAGATCGCTTGCATAGTTGGGGATTTAGTGTTTTTGCCTACGATTACCGTGGTTATGGAACTAGTGATGGTAGCCCAAGTGAGCGCAATGCTTATCAAGATGCAGAAGCTGCCTATTTATACCTGACCCAACAATTGCAAATAGATCCCAAAAAAATTATTGCCTATGGTCGCTCCCTAGGCGGAGGATCAGCCACAGAACTAGCAACTCGGCATTTAATTGCAGGACTAATTCTAGAGAGTACATTTATATCTACTTTTAGAGTCGTTGTCCCTTTCCCCTTACTGCCCTTCGATCGCTTTCCCATTCTAGATAAACTGTCAAAGGTTAAGGCTCCTGTCCTTGTTGTACATGGAAAAGCCGACGAAACAATTCCTTTTTCCCACGGTCAAGCCCTGTATGAAGCTGCATCCCAACCTAAGCTTTTCCTTTGGGTAGATAGAGCAGGGCATAATGATTTGGATTTAATCGCAGGCGATCGCTTAAAACAAACTTTATTATCCTTTCAAAAACTAATTCAGTCCCAGAGTTAATTCCAGAGAAATTCCAAATTGTTTTTGCGCGACAGAGGGATGATTTTGATGATTCATAGGGATTAACTCATTGGCTAGTATATGATGCCTAAACGATTTTCCATCTTTCAAAAATGTGCAACGACTAGATTCGAGTGTTTCAGCCTTAGCGTGCGTGCTGGTTTGTCCGAATTCTGCGTTTCCCCCCAATTAGAAAGCCAAGCCGATATAAGCTTTTGTTTTTGCTGCTTGCCCAAAGATTCAATTTTCTCAATCAAATTTTTAAGATCAAGGGCATTTAACTTTCCAAGCTTTAGTAACTTGGCTTGCTCTTGCACCTATGCATAGAAGTCAGTTTCGTAGAGGCTAGAGTGAGTAGATATTAATTCTGGGGCGATCGCTTTGGGCATAATGAACCTACAAATCTTCAATCCTCAGTCTGACCGAATCACCGTGAGATGGCAAACCCTCAGCCTCTGTTAAAGCAGCGATCGCTCCAGCAACTTCTTTTAATGCCTCAGGACTATATTGAATAATGCTGGAATGCTTCATAAACGTCTCTACGCTCAAAGGCGAGGCATAGCGGGCTGCTCCTGAAGTTGGTAGTGTGTGGTTAGGACCTGCTAAATAATCGCCAACAGCCTCTGGGGTTGAATGTCCAAGAAAAATTGCCCCTGCATGACGGATCATTTCTAGCATATCCCAAGGCTCATCTACTGCTAGTTCTAGATGCTCTGGGGCAAATAAATTAGATAAATCTGCGGCAATTTTTAAACTGTCCACAACTACAACTAAGCCATAGTTAGCGATCGCTTTTTCGGTCAATAGTCGGCGGGGATGCAACTCTAATTGCGATTTAACTTCTTCGCTAACTTTTTGGGCTAGACGGGAATCGGTGGTAATCAAAACGGCAGCAGCTAGGGAATCATGCTCAGCCTGCGCTAAAAGATCGGCGGCGATGTGAACTGGATTGGCAGTGCGATCGGCAATAATTAAAACCTCAGAAGGTCCAGCCAAGGAGTCGATCCCAACTTTGCCATAGACTTGTTTTTTGGCGAGGGTGACATAAATATTACCTGGTCCCGAAATCACATCAACGGCAGGAATAGTCTCAGTACCATATGCTAAAGCGGCGATCGCTTGCGCCCCACCCACACGATAGATTTCATCTACACCTGCAATATCGGCAGCTACTAAAATTGCAGGGTTAATAGTTTTATCTTTACCAAGTGGGGTCACCATGACAATCTTCTTAACCCCAGCAACTACTGCAGGTACAGCATTCATTAATACCGTGCTGGGATAGGTAGCTTTACCACCAGGCACATAAATTCCTGCAATATCCACAGGGCTATAGCGTTTACCCAAAACTACTTCTTTATCCTCAAATTGCACCCAACTTTTAGGAATACGGAGTTTATGAAAACTTAGAATACGGGCATGGGCAGTTTCGATCGCCTTCAGCAATTCACTATTTACCTGCTGATATGCCACATCTAGCTCTGCTCCAGTCACACGCAGATCAGCTTGGGTAATATTCTGTCCGTCAAATTCCGACGTATAACGAATTAATGCTAGATCTCCCTGTCGGCGCACCGTTTGAATAATTTCGCTTACAGTAGCTTCTTTATGAATTACTTGGTCATCATAGATGCGATCGCAGATTCTTTTAAGTTCAGTTTCTGCTTCAGATCGCTGAGTGATAATTCGCAGCATAGGTATTTAGAACACATAAAATCTGATGATTAACCCTAGCTTAACCTGATTTTTTAATCTTGAGATCAGATTGGGTATACATCCTATTGTAATGCTTGAAATTTAATGTGTCTCGATTTATCTTGACGAAATATCATCTGGATCAATTAGTATAGAACTAATTTAGCTGATTTCTAGAAAGTGTTTTAGGATCAAAATTTTCCAAATTAAGTCGTTAGGAGATTGAAGCTATGTTTTTACTAAGTGATATTAAGCAAACACGGGTATATCAAGAAGCAAGGCAAGAAGGCAGACAGGAAGGTAGGCAAAACGAGGCAAAAATATTACTTCTGCGCCAGCTATCTAAACGCTTTGGTAAGCTGAGCGATCGTCAAATAGAAGAAATTGCCATGTTATCAATTGAAAAACTTGAAGAACTAGGCGAAGCATTGTTAGATTTCGCTACTATTTTAGACTTAGATCGCTGGTTGCCCTAAATTCACCCCCCTATCGAAGTAGCTATAATGGCATCAGGCAAATAAAGATCTAACTTTGGTATAGTTCATGGAAAAGCGAACTCTAGGCACTTCTGGTATCCATATTTCCCCGATTATTATGGGAACATGGCAAGCAGGAAAAAGAATGTGGGTGGGCATAGAAGACTCCGAAACCATCAAAGCGATTCGGAGTGGATTTGAAGCAGGAATTACCACTGTTGATACCGCCGAAGTCTATGGGACTGGACATTCTGAGCAAATTGTGGCTCAGGCATTAAAAGATGTGCGATCGCAGGTAGTCTATGCCACCAAAGTTTTTGCCAATCACCTTAAGTATGATCAAGTAATTGAGGCTTGCGATCGCTCCTTAGCAAATCTCCAAACTGACTACATCGACCTTTACCAAATTCACTGGGCTTCGGGTACATGGAATAGTGAAATTGTGCCTATTGCCGAGACCATGGCTGCCTTAAATCATCTAAAACAAATGGGTAAAATTCGAGCGATTGGGGTATCCAACTTTTCAAAAGTACAGCTAGAAGAAGCATCCCAATATGGCAGAATTGATAGTCTTCAGCCCCCCTATTCTTTATTTTGGCGCAAGATTGAACCAGATTTAACTAACTATTGTCTTGAGCATAAAATTTCAATATTGGCATATTCATCCCTTGCCCAAGGATTATTAACAGGCAAATTCAAGCGGGATCATAAATTTACTGAAGGGGATCACCGCGTGAGTAATAAATTATTTAATGGGGAGAACTTTGAGCGATCGCAATTAGCAATTGAAAAACTCCAGCCTATCGCTACCCATTATCAAACCACCCTTGGTAATTTGGCTCTGGCGTGGTTAATTTTTGACTCTAGCTCTAGACCTCAAGTCAATGCGATCGCAGGGGCAAGAAATGCGGAGCAATCTGTCCAAAATGCTAAAGCCGCCCAATTGAAACTAACTGAAATAGATTGGCTAGAAATCGAAGCGATAGGACGTTCTGTTACTGATTTCTTAGACGATACGCCAATTATGTGGGATTTTAGCTGATTTCTTCAAAATTTTAAGTCGAGATTTTAAGCATCTTTCATCATTCTAATTAAACGCCTCACAATATCAATCAACTCTGGTGGATTATAGGGCTTGGTAACGTATGCATCGGCACCTTGTTTCATCCCCCAATATTTATCAAATTCTTCACTTTTAGTAGTACACATAATAACGGGTACAGTTTTATTCTTAACATTGTTCTTAATCCAACGGCAAAGCTCATAACCGTTCATTCGAGGCATAACAACGTCAGTAATCACCAAATCAGGTACACTAATTTTAATCTTCTCGGTCGCATCTAGTCCATCAAAAGCCTCAACCACAGTAAACTTTTGTTGTCTCAAATGCTCTGAAACCAGTTCTCTCACGGTGGGACTATCATCAACGACTAAAACTGTGGTCATACTGTAGGCTGTGTTCTTAATGTGGGCAGTTTAAACATTGGTTAAGCTTGAATCCTGTGGGTAAGGACTAGGTACATAAACCAATTGTCTTCGTTTATACTAATTTTTTGTAGGAACTAGATAGACTTCATTAAGTAGATGAGTGTATGCATGATCAAAAGTTAATTAAGTCATACAAACCATAAATACTACTTAATCTTATAACTCTTGATTAAAAGCTTTGTTAAGTTCGCATTCCTAGATAGAGAGTATAGCAGAGTATATCTATTAAAATTAGAAAAATAAATGGCTTTCAGGTTGAATATTAATTTCCATCGGCACAGTTTGAGGGTCACTTTCTAAAGCATAAACAATAGCTTTAGCGGCGGTATTGGGACTCAGCATTTTGGTTCGATCCACTTTTAGTCCTGCATGATCCCAAAATGGCGAATCTATACCTCCTAAATAGAAAAGTGTGAATTTAATGCCATAGCGTTTGACTTCATCTGCCATACATTTACTAAATCCAACTACGCCAAACTTGGAAGCACAGTAAGCGGATGCCATTGCCATGGAGTGTTTACCTAGTATGCCTACGACATTACATATATGCCCGATTTTTCGGTCTTTCATAATATTAATGGCGGCTTGACAAGTGTAGAAACTGCCTTTGAGATTTAGATCGAGCATTTTATCGAGGTCAGATGGCTCAATTTTATTAAATTGCTTTAATATTCCTGCCCCAGCCGCATTTACAAGGGCATCTAGCTGTCCATACTCAGCGACCGCTTTTTCCATCAAAATTTGGACTTGTTCTGGATCGGTAATATCCGTAGGTACAGCAATGTGGTCAGTGTCAGAAATCTGGGATGATAAATGATTGAGGCGGTCGCTATTTTGAGAGGCTAAAACTAATTTTGCACCTTGACTAGCTAATTTCTCCGTCAGAGCCTTCCCGATTCCACCTGTGGCACCGACAATCATTACAACTTTATCTTTCATGCTTTACAGTTCTTAACTATTTGTAACTTATCATAACTGGTTTCCAGCTAATTATCCTGCTCAATATGGGACAAAAGGCACTAATAGCTAAGGTATATAAATATCTAAATAGTCAAAAATCTGAGGGCTAATATGCAAAGAAGATAGATCTGTATCTAAAACTATGTCCAAATAATTAATACTAGTTATTTACAGTTTGCTTTTTTATTTGGATATTTACAGGTTTTTCAAAGTAGTTTCAGCTATTATTGAAATGTATATTTAATTACAAAAATTACTCACTTTATTTGTGAGGTAATCATTATGGTAGAGTCAAAGCATTTATCAATAGGTGCTATTAGTGACGAAGCTAGACATCTTGTCGAAAGTGGTTCGGTCAGTCGCCAACAGCCAATTTTAGACTTGTGTAAGTATTTCCCTGATCGAGAATGGGTTTTTATCGAGCACGAGCTTGAAGTCAATCAATTTTTACTCCGCGATCGCATCTGTGATCTTATGAGTAAAGAAGACTGGTCTAACGATTAATTTATTTACATATCTATCTAAGTTTTTAGGGGAAGTATGGGGCTGTGACAGCAAAATCACAAAAATCTAACCTGACTCTGATTGAGAGACTAAAGCAGTTTGCCAATCAATCTGCTAATATGCTGAATTTAGATGTAGAAATGGCAGTAAGCATGTCTCAACCAATCAAAGCTGCAGTGATGATTATTGGCGGTGGTGAGGATAAAGTTCAAGATCGTAAGATTTTACGGGCATTTGTCGAAAACTCTGGCGGTGCTTCATCCCGAATTGCGATAATACCCTCAGCTTCCCGTGAACCAGAAATTATCGGGCGAATTTATCATCAAATCTTTACAGAGCTTAGGGCTGAACACATAGAGGTGTTTGATATTCGTGAGCGATTAGATCAGACTCCTGAAGAAGTTGAAGCTCAGCTTGCTGGGATTACAGGGGTCTTTATGACTGGTGGCGATCAGCTCAGGCTTTGTGCTTTGATTGCTGAGACTCCTTTGGCGATCGCAATTCGAGAAAAAACCCAGAAAGGTAAGCTCGTTTTAGCAGGAACCAGTGCTGGAGCGGCGGTAATGGGGTATCAAATGATTGCTGGTGGTGGCAGTGGGGATTCGCCTAACAAGGAAATGGTGAGTATGAGTATTGGTTTGGGCATTATTCCTAACATTATTGTTGATCAACATTTTCATAACCGTAACCGTATGGCAAGACTAATGACGGCGATCGCTGCCCATCCCGATAAGATAGGTGTGGGTATTGATGAAGATACCGTTGCCATTTTTGAGCAAGATCATATGATGCGAGTGATGGGGAGAGGGACAGTGACCATTGTTGATCCTGCTGAAGTTTCCTATAGTAATCAGCTTTGGGTTAGTGACACTGCGCCTTTAACTATTCACAACCTGCGGGTGCATATTCTAAGTGCGGGTAGTAAATATAATTTGGCTAAGCGATCGCCTTTAAGCCCAACCATTTAACTAGCTAAAGTAAGCTGTATGTAGCGTTAATATAGGGTAACTATGGATTTATTAGAAAGTCTCAAAATGGCGGGTAAAACCCTAGTAGCAAATAAGCTACGCAGTGGGTTAACTATGTTAGGGATTATTATTGGTAATGCCTCTGTGATCGCTATGGTGGGTGTAGGGCAAGGTGCTCAAAAGTATGCTGCCAGTCAGTTTCAATCCCTAGGTACAGATATTATTTTTGTATTACCAGGTACAGATAATGCTAGACGGAATACAATTAGTCCTCCGAATCGCTTGGTTTTAGCTGATGCTGAGGCGATCGCCACTCAAGTTCCATCCATTCGTGATGTTGCGCCCCAAGTTAATGGCTCCGAATTAGCAACCTATAAAAATCAAACTCAGCGCGCTAACCTAGTTGGAACGACTTCTGAATATAGCTCTGTGCGTAGTGCCGATGTTGGTCGTGGTCGATTTTTAAGCAGATCAGATGTAAAGCGTAATGCCCGAGTTGTGGCTTTAGGAACAGCGATCGCTAAAAACTTATTTGGACAAACCGATCCGATTGGGCAACAGATCAGAATTAAGGGGATCAGCTTTGAAGTTATTGGCATTATGGCGGAGAAAGGGGCATTTCTGGGTACAAATCAAGATGATAGTGTGTTTATCCCAATTACTACCATGACTAGCCGACTAGTTGGCAGAACTTCCCCCTTCGGCGTGGGTATTAGCTTTATTAATGTTGCTGCCAAAGATAGTAATAGTGTATCAACAGCCCAGTTTCAAATTAGTAACCTGTTGCGATTACGCCATCAAAATACAGATATCAATGCTGAGGATACATTTACGATTCGTACCCAAAAAGATGCCTTAGAGATTGTGGATCGAATTTCGGGCGCATTGACGATTTTGTTGGCGGCGACGGCGGGGATTTCTCTGCTCGTGGGTGGTATTGGGATTATGAATATAATGCTGGTCTCGGTGACAGAAAGAACCTCAGAAATTGGTTTACGGAAAGCGATCGGTGCTTCTCAATCTAGTATTTTGACGCAGTTTATGATTGAGGCAGTAATTTTATCCTTAGCGGGTGGCATTGTCGGCACAGGATTGGGAATTTCTGGGGTGTTATTAGTTGGCGCAGTTACTCCCTTAAAAGCAGGGGTTTCGGGTGTGGCAATTGTGATCGCAGTAGGAGTTTCGGGGGCGATCGGTTTATTCTTTGGCGTATTTCCTGCTAAGCAAGCTGCCAAACTCGATCCTATTGTGGCATTGAGAAGTACCTAGATTCATTCTGGTAGCCAATCTTCTGCCAAAACCAACTGTCCCGAATATGGGCAAGTATTTGGAAATATGGAAATCTCGGTATTTGTTTGTTTAGCCGCTTGGGGACGGGCGCGCTGATAACTGGCTTCAAGTTCTTCTAATGGATAGTTTTTAAGACTGGGGCTATCGGCGATCGCCAGTTCGATTTGAGTTCGAGCATCAGTTATAGAATCTAGCCAGCTATCTGAACGACGTTGTGGTTGATATTCCCATTTGAGTAAGTGCAATAAAAGACGGGTCAACTGAGATGCGATCGCTCTTCGTTCACTTTTACCCAAATCTTTAATCTCCTCAATTAGTGGCTCTAGATCAATCTCATCCCACCGCCGCTCTTGTAATAACTGGGTAGTTTGATTAATCCATAGATTGAAATCTGATAGGTAGGATCTATTCATGATTTGAACTTCCACAAATGGGGAAATACCCCTAAGCACTCCTTTAAGTATAATTGTGTTGCCATTTGCCGTAAATTACCTACTTATCTGCTTAAATAGTCAGGCAATTTACCTAATCCCTGTCTAATTAGCTTAGGCTCTATTTCAGTAAGATCAAGAATCGTGGAAACTTGATACTCTGGTTCTAGTCCGTTGTCAATAATTACATCTACTAATTTACTAAAGTGATCAAATAGCTCAATTTGCGAAGGGTATAGTTTATCAAGAGGTGCAAATTCATCACTTTCAGACTCAATCACATGAGCGGATGTAGAAATAATTGGATTACCTAGTGCCTCTAGTAATGCCGAACAAATAGAGCTATTAGGAACTCTAATCCCAGTGGTTTTGCGTTTGGGATTCATCACTAACTTTGGCACTAGTTTAGTTGTTGGCAAAATAAAAGTATAGGCACCGGGAATTAAGCTCTTCATCAGACGATAAGCCACATCATTAACTTGTGCATACATGGCAATATTTGATAACGAAGGGCATAAGAACGTTAATGGCTTGTCATTAGATATTTTTTTAATTTCTCTAACCTTTTGTACCGCCGATTTAGAGTTAAGATCACACCCGATCGCATAGACAGTATCAGAGGGATAAAGCATAACTGCCCCTGTTCGCAACGCTGATACGATCTGAGACACAGTTCGAGACTGAGGTGTTTCAGGGTTTAGTTTATATATTTCTGCCATTGTTTTAGATTTTACCTAACCCTATTTTTCAGACTTAGTTGTTTCTGTAGCAATTTTTTTATCTCGTAATTGCTCAGGATTTATTTCCCTTTCTATGTTTTCTGTATTTTTAGTTGTAGGAGATTTGGCGTTAGCAGCAAACTCAAGGGTTGAGCCTGACGAGACTAAACCTGATAAACCATTCACTAAATTTCTAATATTTGAACGAAATTTCGGATCGCCTGTCAGCTCATCTAGATCGGTAGAAATTTTTTGAGCATTGGCAAAAGTCACACGAGCAGCATCAAGGGTCGCCCTTAAAGACGCAATAGTTTCAGGGTTATTAATTTCCTTAGAGGCAAGACGGAGATTACTAGCAGTTTCCGCCGCACTGTCAGATAATTTTTTTAAGTTGCCAATAAATTCACCGTCAGCTAAAAGGGGCTTAGCACTGGCAAGAAGAGCTTGGGCTTCTTTAGAGGTCTTACTAATGCTTTCAAGGGTATTAGCTAAGTTTGCTCGATTAGATGCTAAGAAATTCTCGGCTGTACTAGCAGTTCTGCCCACACTTGCCGCCGCACTACTGATTTGGCTTGCAGTCTGTCCAAATTGTTCTAGTTGAACATCGACTCCAGACACAATGACTGTCGCCTTGTCAGATAACTTTTTAACGCTTTTAGCCGCCTCAGCAGTAGTCTTCAAAGTGTCACTAAGTCTAGCCATTAGATTGTTATCATTTATTTGATTTAGGGTTGCGGAAGTTTGTCTCAAAAGTTTAGTAAAGCTTACACCTACCGATCCGTCGATACTTTTACCATTACATATAACAATTTGGTTATTACATTCATTACTCAAGGGATTAAAGTTCTTATCGGCAGAGAGCTCAGTTTGGGGCTGAATATTAATTACTGTATTACTAAGAAACCCAGCTTGGCTAGTTTCAATAATTGATGACCGAGGAATGATAATGCTAGGATTGGCGATCGCTACGGTCACAGTTGCGCCATCATTCTGGACATTAACGCTTTGCACTTTACCAACTTGCACGCCCCGAAATCTTACTGTTGAACCCACATCTAGTCCGCTGGCATCAGGGAACTTAATATCAAAAATAAAACCCGTCTCTCCCCATCGAAAGCCTCTCAACCATAGAACAGATCCACCAAATATGCCGATCGCCAATAAAATTAATAGTCCGAGGGAACCTTCCTTTAGAATTTTTGCTTGCATTATATCTATACCTATTTAGCTACAATTTGGATTGGACCATCTCTACTACCACTCAAAAATTGTTGCACATAGGGATCATCGGTGGTGTCTATTTCCGTAATAGAACCCTGCCACTGCACATGACCTTGATACAGCATGATTACTCGATCAGCAGTACGGCGCATAGTGCTTTCTTGGTGGGTGACAACAATATAACTATCACAAACTTTTTGGTCTACTTTCAAAGAACGAATTAGATCCTCAATAATTGTTGAGGCAATAGGATCCAATCCTGCCGTAGGTTCATCGTATAAAAGCAGTTTTCGGGCTGCAATTTTAGAGCTTGAATCCTCTAAAATTGCCCGAGCTAAACTAACTCGCTTACGCATCCCGCCCGAAAGTTCACTGGGGAAGCGATCGCTAATATTAGCCAACCCAACTAACTCTAATTTTTTCTGAACTAATTCTGTAATCTGGTGATGGGATAACCGTGAATGTTCAAACAACGAAAACCCTACATTTTGCAAAACAGTTAAAGAATCAAATAAAGCCGACTGCTGGAATACCATCCCAATACGGATATCATCGTCATCACTACCAGCTACGCTATCTAGAGGCTTGCCATTGACCAAAACTGTTCCCGAATCTGGCTGTAGTAATCCAGTAATGAGCCGAAGAATTGTGGATTTACCCGTACCCGAAGGACCAATTACCGCAATGGCTTCCCCTGCGTATATTTTCAAGTCAATACCGTCTAAGATCACATTTTTGCCAAAGCTTTTGTGAATTCCTTGTAATTCTACGAGAGGGGTTGATGGATGGGTTACAGTTAGCTCTGACACTTAAAGTAATTAGGAATAACTGAGATTTAGTTTACACTAGGCTTATTGATTCGAGTAGGTTTCTAATTATTTTTCTGATTTACTACCCAAAAAGTTATGTCGAAGATTTCCCTAGGTATAGTTTTAATACTTTTAATAGCGATCGCCTCACTATCTATTTTTCTCGTAAATAGCGATCAACCTCTTTTCGCTTTAAGTGGCTCTACCCCAACTAACCTTGGCATTAAAGATGGTAAATTTGCCCCATGCCTCGTCACCCCAAATTGTGTTTCTAGTCAAGCCACCGATCCTCAACATTACATTGCTCCTATTACCTATAAATCTTCATCTACAGAGGCTTATACTCAGATCAAAAAGCTCTTGGAAAATCAGAAACATACTCAAATTATCTCCGAGACTGACAACTACATCTACGCTCAAGCCACCAGTCGCCTTATGGGATTTGTAGATGATGTCGAGTTTTACTTTAATCCAGAAACTAAACTAATTGAAGTCCGTTCGGCATCACGTATCGGTGAATCAGATCTTGGTATTAACCGTCAACGCATTGAAAAACTTAGGTCGGTCATCTTATAAGGTTTAAACAATTTAATCAATGCAAGGTACCCTCAGAGAAATAGATTTATGGAGCATCCTCAAACTGATTGAGTTTGGGCAAAGGACTGGCGAACTGCTAATCCAGTCATATTCAGGAAAATCTTGGTTTATATTTTTTTTGAATGGTGATATTGTCTATGCCACTTCTAATGAGAGCCATAGGCTAAAGCAATTCTTACAAGGTATTGACCTTCATCAAGTTCTTACTGAAGTTAGTTCATCCAACTTCAGTTCAAATCTTGCAGAATATGGGCAGATTTGGGCTTTACTCGAAGCCAATTTACTCTCGACCGATCAAGCCACTAAGATCATTCAAAATATGGTCTATGAGGTATTAACTGACTTAGTTTGCTTATATGAAGGGAATTTTTCATTCCATCAGGCGATCGCTTTAGCTCCTCAACTTACTACTTTAAAATTTGATCTCCTCGCTGAAGATATAGTTAAACAAGCTCAAGGTTGGAAAGAGCTATATCAGTTAATTCAATCTCCAGATCAATGCCCCACCTTAATTCCTGCTCAGCCAAATACCCCCATAAACCACACATCCTCAACCAACATAAATAGATGGATTGATGGTAAAACCTCTATAAGGCAAATAGCCCGTTATACCAACCAAGACCCTTTGCAAGTTGCAAAATCAATTTTTATGGAGGTAAATCAAGGCACAATGGCGATCGCACTAGGCTCTAGCGAAACTCATTACCAACAAGCGTCAGGATTACGAATTACCTGCATAGACGACAGTATTACGATCTGTCGAGCCGTGGAGTATATCCTACATAGTAACGGCTATCAAGTTACATCCATCTCTAACCCAGTCAGGGCTTTAAGTTTAGTATTTCAACTTAAGCCCAATCTAATTTTTTGTGATATTACAATGCCCGAACTAGATGGATATGAATTATGTGCAATGCTGAGAAAATCTGCTACATTTGCTCAAATTCCGATTATTATGCTCACAGGCAAAGATGGATTTATCGATAGGATTAAAGCCCGTATGGTTGGTGCCACAGAATATCTGACTAAACCATTTCGAGAAAAAGAGCTTTTAACAATTGTTGAAAGGTATTTAAGTATTAGCAAACCTATAATAAAGTAAATAAAATTAAAACATTGGGCATAGTTATTATCAATATCAATTACATGATCAATATTTAGACGATTACATGATCAAGAGACCCAAAATCAGGAAAAAGAGATTATGAGTAAAGTTTTAGTAGTTGAAGATAGCCCACCACAGAGAGAAATGATTTCCTCTTTATTAAAAAATAGTGGTTTAAATGTAACTTCTGCCAGTGATGGAATCGAAGCTCTAGAGCAAATTCAGCAAGATCGACCAGATATAGTTGTCTTAGATATTGTCATGCCTCGCATGAATGGCTATGAACTATGCCGACGACTCAAAGATAACCCTAACACCAAAGAATTACCTATAGTTATGTGTTCAACAAAGGGCGAAGAATTTGATCGTTATTGGGGAATGCGTCAAGGGGCAAATGCCTACATAGCTAAGCCTTTTCAGCCGCAAGAACTAGTTGGCACTGTTAAAAAGTTGTTAAGGAGTTCAAACTAAATTCAAGAAATAGTTAATTTAAGTTGATTTAATCATTTACTTGCTGTTAGATATTAGCAGTGATTATGCAACTAGGTTTGTAACTATCCATAAACTCGTCAATATCTTAGGCTACATATCAAATATCGTTAGGTAAAACTTTTAGATTATGGTGGAAAATTCAGAGCTAGAGATCGACCAAGAGCAGAAGCCGACATTTCAGCAAGTCGAAGCCCCAGAGGGAGAGTTGCATTTGCGGTTTTTTGTGGGATCTGGTATGGAGTTTGCTCTGCCAGCGATTGGAATTAAAGAAGTACTTGAATACTCTCCAGATCGGATTAATCCGATGCCTAATGTTTCCTCTTTGCTTCTAGGCACAATTAATTTGAGAGGAAGAGTTGTATGGGTTGGAGATTTGGGACAATTTTTGGGTGAAACTACTCCCTTAAGTACTGATCGAAACGATGTATCAATTATCGCTATAGAAGATCAAGGTGTAATTTTGGGCTTAGCCATTGATCGAATTGGGGTAATTGCTTGGCTTGATCCAGATCGGCTTAAAGCCTCAAAAACTCTTCCAGATAGCATGGCTCCCTTTATAAAAGGGGAATGGGCTGTTAATGACGATAATCAGTCCCTTAAACTTTTAGATCAAGTCAGCATTTTACGTTCTGCGCGTTGGGCGTCATAGAATTGCCACTTTTTAGTAGTTTGGGCTTAGTAGTTTGGGCATTTTATTCAAGTATTTTAATTAATATGTATATAGGCACGAGACTCAGGAGAAAGTAAATGGCACCTAGCATTCAAAACCAAAGAGATTACGACAAAGCTTCTTTAGCATATATGCAAGGTGACTATCAAAGTGCCGCAACTATGACCGAGAGGCTTGTAAAAGAGTCACCTGATAATCCAACCTATCGGCTGCTGAATGGGCATATTAACTTAGTCTTAGAAAGGTATCAGTCTGCAGTTGAAGATTATCAAATTGTCTTACAGCTTACAAGTGATTCGGCAATTATTGAAAATGCTAACTGGGGCATGGAAACCGCAGCAGACAGGTTAATGCAAGATCAAGAGGAAGCAGATGATACTGAGAATCAGCCATATACCAATGATCAAACCTTCCCTGAACCTAATGAAGTTTTTGATTCTTTCAATAGCGGCTTTGCTATTGATGATGTTGAGTTTGAAGATCCATTTTCGTTTGAACAAGATGAGTTTATTACTCAAGCCACAAGTATTCAATCTAGTCAACGTACTAGTTTCCAGAATAATCCTACAAAGCTAGAAACTGGTTCTATAAATGAATCTTCATCAGATAGTGACACCTACGAAGGCTTATCTAATGTTGAATTCAATAGCTTTGATGATACTGATAGTTTTACCTTTAATAGCTCAAATACAGCTCAAGATAATCAATATAGTAGTGGACTAGATATTGACTATTCAGATATCACCGAAGCGGTAGTTGCTGAGCCTAAAGCCAGCCAAGATGCTGATACTAATCTAGTATTTATCAATGAATTTGATGATTTTGATAATTTATCAGATATTTCTGGATTCCCTGGGACATTTGATGATTCTGATGCTACTCAAATGGTTACAGGTGGAGAAATTAGTGGGTTTAATGTTGCCTCTAAGTCGCCCCCTATATCTCAGTCTGCTAGTAAAGATTCGCAAAAGCTATTTAGTTCTAACGTTAAGCCAACTAGCTCAATACCTTTAAGTGCGGTGCCAATTAATGCGGGCAAGCAAGGTATGTTTTCATTCATTGATAATATGCCCTTAAAAGGTAAGTCACTGTTTATATCTATTTTTTCTGGAGCAACAGCGGCGATCGCCATAGGTTTTGTTGGAACTTCAGTGGTTACAGATTTAATCACAAAAGAAGATCAAACGGTTATTACTAGGCAAGAAGTTGTTTCTAAAATTACTACAACTACTTTGACAATGGCTTTAGCGGCGGGATTAACTAGTACAGCTATTACTCTTTTAATTAGTATTAGAGCTTTAGGCTTGATTAAGCGATCTACGGAAAATTTGCAAACGCAGTTTGAGTTGGTAATTAGAGGAGATATGAACCCTAAAGCTATTATTTACTCAACCGATGAGTTTGGGAAACTGGCAACCAGCTTTAACCAAATGATTCAATCTATTCTTAATAGTACCGTTGAGGCTCAACGTAAAGCTGAAGAACAAGAGCAATCAAAAGAAGATCTGCAACGGCAAGTAATTCGGCTCCTAGATGATGTAGAGGGTGCAGCTAGAGGAGACTTAACCGTGCAAGCTGAGGTTACGGCAGATGTTTTAGGTGCAGTAGCAGACTCATTTAACCTCACTATTCAGAACCTTAGGGAAATTGTGCAGCAGGTTAAACTAGCAGCAAAACAAGTTAGTGAAGGTTCAAAGGAAAATGAAAGCTTTGCTCGTAGTTTATCCTCTGATGCATTAAGGCAAGCTGAAGAATTAAGCGTCACCTTAAATTCTGTTCAGGTGATGACAGAGTCAATTCAACGGGTAGCAGAAAACGCTAGAGAAGCTGAGCAAGTGGCAAAACTTGCTTCCCAAACTGCTCTAAAGGGTGGAGAAGCAGTAGAAAGAACAGTGGCTGGTATTCTTGACATTCGCGAAACTGTGGCAGAAACTACTCGTAAAGTAAAACGTCTAGGGGAGTCGTCACAGGAAATTTCCAAGATTGTCGGTTTGATTTCTGCCATCTCTTCTAGAACTAACCTGTTGGCACTTAACTCTAGCATTGAAGCCGCTAGGGCTGGTGATGCGGGTAGAGGTTTTGCGATCGTTGCGGATGAAGTTAGGCAGCTAGCAGATAGAGCCGCTAAAGCTTCTAAAGAGATAGAAAAAATTGTGTTGCAGATTCAAAGTGATACAGGTTCTCTGCAACAGGCTATGGATAAGGGTACTCAACAGGTTATTGATGGAACTAAACGGGCTGAGCAAGCCAAACAATCTCTAGTTGATATTATTCAAGTATCACAGAGGATAGATGGTTTAGTAAGATCAATTACGGAAGATACTATTAAGCAAACTGAAACCTCTAGAACAGTGGCGCAAGTTATGCAGTCCGTTGAACTTACAGCTCAAGAAACTTCTCAAGAGTCTCAAAGGGTATCGGCATCGCTCCAAAATCTTGTGGGTGTTGCTCGGAGCTTACAGGAGTCTGTGGAACGTTTCCGAGTTGATTCTGATCACACTGGAGGCAAGGCTTAAGCCGAGTCGATCATTCTTATACATATATCTCTAACAGAAGACCCACCATGAACACAGAACAACAGCAACAACGTATAATGGGCTACTTCATTGAGGAAGCCAAGGATCACCTTAATACAATTGAGCAAGGAGTCCTGAATCTTCAAGATGTTTTGCTTGATAGAGAAATGACAAATGAGATGTTTCGAGCAGCTCACTCCATTAAAGGTGGGGCAGCAATGTTGGGTGTTGCTAGTGTTCAGCATATTTCTCATAGATTAGAAGACTACTTTAAAATTCTGCAAGAGCATAGCAATATTCAAGTTGACGAGAGATTAAAGAGTTTATTTTTAGCTGGGTTTGATCGCCTTCAAGAACTAGTTGAGCAACTAGAAGTTAACTATAAGATTTCTGATGAGCTCGCTGCGGCTGCTTTAGAGAGTGTCAAGCCTATATTTATTGAGTTGGAATCCTATTTAAATAGTTTAGTGGATGGCACTGGTATTGATTCTAGTGGTAATGCTCTAGATCGCATATTTCAAGTTGAAGTATCTAATAAGCTTAGAGATATGTTGCAACTTTTCAAACTAGAAGAAAGTTCATCATCTAGGCGTGAGCTTGATTCTATATGTTCTGAGTTATTAACCATAGGAAATAATCTAAATCTAGATAAATGGTCTGAACTTATTTTTACGGTAAAAGCTGCGATCGCCTTCCAAGATAACTCTTATCGTACTCTTGCCCCAGTTATCATTAAGGATACAAAACACGCTCAAAATTTGGTTTTAGAGGGTAGGGATTGGGAAATTAATATATCTCCAGAGTTACAAGCTCTCATCCCAACTAGCGCTCCAATCGCTTCTTTTGATGATGATATGACCGTATTTATGGATAACATATCAGACTTTGATTCTAGTGACATATCTATGGATGACCTCTTCAGTGACGCTGGATTGGAATATGACTCAGTGAGCACCTCGGAGTTTGATGATTTATCTGATTTATTTGAATCGGCGATCGCACCTAAAGACGCGGAAGAACCTACAGATTTGGATTTAGAAAGCTTATTTGAATCTACTCAAGAGGAGACAAATTCAACTACAGATGCAGGGTTTGATGATTTTGGTTTAGAGGATTTACTTCAAGAATCAATATCCACGCCAGATACTCAAGAAGTCGAAATATCTTCTATCCAAGATGATGATTTAGGTCTTGAAGACTTTTTCTCTGCTACAGATGAAGATAATTTTGAACCTATTCAGTCAATTGATGCTGGAACTTGGAGTGCAGATGCTGTCGAAACATCTGAAACTGGATTAGATGAATTTTTTGATGAGTTTGCAAATGAATTTTCAATGGTTACTGAAGTTACAGAAATTACGGATGATATTGCGCTGAATGACATTTCAGAATTTTCTGCAGCCCAAGATGAAAATATAGTTGATGAAAATCAAATTGACTTTGCTGATCTACTAATTGCTGAAAACTCTCAAGAAGAAGATCGCATCCTTGATTTCAATGAATTTAGTAGTACAGAAGACGCAGAAATAGATAGTGAGGAATTTTCTGTAGAATTCAGTGGTGTCAGCATTGAAGAACCAGTTTCCACGGAAGATATTGTTGATTTTAATGAATTTAGCGATCCAGAAGATGCAGAAATAAATAGTGATGAATTCTCTGTAGAATTTAGTGGTGTCAGCATAGAAGAGCCAGTTTCCACGGAAGATATCGTTGATTTCAATGAATTTAGTAGTACAGAAGATGCAGAAATAGATAGTGAGGAATTTTCTGTAGAATTTAGTGGTGTCAGCATAGAAGAGCCAGTTTCCACGGAAGATATCGT
>CASBQR010000219.1 GCA_949127865.1 Synechococcales cyanobacterium PMM_0082 | reverse complement strand
GACCAGTGGTGTGCCTCTTTTTTAACCAAGCCAATATTTAACTTGACTAGGCGATCGCGCAGGGCAGTTGTGGGCTCAACCCGATAGGTTTCAAAAACCACCAAGGTTTCTGCCTTGAGAACGCCTGAAGGGGTATCATCGTTGACATTTCTACTTAAATCCTTAAGCGAACCTCTGGAAATAGTAGTAGGTTGAGGATAGGTTTGCACTTTTTCTCCTAGTGCCTCTTCAACTATCCCTTGGGCATAGGTTTGAACATACTGATGGATATAAGGTACGGCAAAAGCCTTAAACGGCTGCGGAGAAAGCTCAGGATTAAAAATCTCTACAGCATGGGCTAATCCCTGTAATCCAGCCTGCATGAAGTCTTCAGAAGTATTAAATTCTTGCTTAGTTGAACTTTTTAACACTCTTTGCACAAGCTCTGAATTTAACTCTAAGATTTGGGTCTTTATTTGAACCTGCGACTCTGGGCAGTCAGAGCTATGGTAAGCCCTAAGTAGTTTTGTGGTTTGAGCAGACTGATTAAAGGTATTGATTGACATCTCGCTCAAACTCAAAGTTAGGTGAATCTAAATTAAGGGTTGAAACCATAAGAACTTAATATAAACCCAAAAAATATAAAACTAGTAAGAGTATAAAATTTATCTCTTTAACTGCCAAATATCAGTAATATTTGCGACTTTCAACTCCCGTAGACATTAGCTATATTGTTAGCGGAAGCGATTAATCAAAAAATAGCATCTTTTAGGGACATTAGGAGCTTACTCCAAGTGCAATTATATTAATTTGACTACTGCTTGATTATCTAAAACTAATTGCTTAGTTAGAAGATCTTTGATCGTAATGCGAAGAGTGCGCTGATCGTCTACTTGAAATATAATTTTTAAGCGATCGCTTCCTGGTTGACCAAGAGGATTAAGGGGAGAAATCACCTGTTCATTAAGCTGCTGTGCCACATTTTGCGTTTGCTTTAATAGTCGGGTAATTAGGCGATCGCCTTCAAAATATACTTCTAAATTAGTTTCCCCTAATTCACCAATTACCAATTCAATACTGGGCTGATCGGGCTGAGACGCACCTAAGATCAATTCTATAGGTTCCGTGGGATAGGTTATCCCTGCTTTAATAATGGGATGCCAATTGTGTTGACGATGGCGTTTATCCCAGAACCTAATCCCGTAACTGTGATAGAGAAAATCTTGAAGCTGAAAACTTTGATTCAAAGCACCGTGGGCGATCGCTTCAAAAGGCATATACGATTTGATTTTTGATGGGGAAAAATATTGCTGAATCCACTCACCAACGGCGGGAATTTGAGCGGTACCGCCTACTAATAAAACTGCGTCTATATCAACTAGTTCTAAACTTTGTCGCTGTGCTTGCTGTGTAATTTGGTTTAGAGATTGATCGAGACGGGTAAAAAAATTATTAGATTCTAAGATGGCTTGAAATTGCGATCGCTCTAATTCCAGACTATAGCTCGAAAAAGTTTCATCATCAAAGAATACCTCTATGGCTTGCTCGGAGTGGGAAAGGGCAATTTTTAATTTTTCAGCCAGCCTTGTGACTAAAGAGTTTTTGGGCAGGCCTTGGGATTCATGAAAATAATTGACAACCCAGTTATCTATGTCGATACCGCCCAGATTTTGTCCTGTTTTGGCAATGACCTTAGCGATCGGAGATTTTTGAGGTTGACTAGAAGATTGATTAGTAGTTAAGCGATCGCCCCACTTTAATAAAAATCCTAAAATTTGTTGACGAGATCGCTCAGGTTTTTCAGTTAAAGAATTGAGTCTAACTAAGGACATATCCAAAGTTCCGCCGCCCATATCTATAACTAAAATTGTTTCATTTCCTGTGGTCAAGCCATAGCCCAAAGCCGCCGCCGTAGGTTCATCTAATATCCGAACTTCGGGAACTGCTAATTTTTCACAAACCCCAGATAACCAAGTTCGATAGGATTCAAAGCTATCTACAGGTACGGTTAAAACTAACGATGTGACATCAGGCAACTGCTCAATTACCTTCGTTAAGAACCATTCGCCAATCATGCCCGAACTGATTTCAATGCCATCTAGTTCTGGTAAAAATCCTGCTAATGGTTGAGCGATCGCCCGTTTGAAATTCTGAAAAAACCGTGGATTATTTTTATAGTCCAATCCGCGATCGCGCACCATTTGACCAACTACAACTTGATTAGATGCAGCATTTTCCACAAAGACCAAACTGGGAATTAAGGGTGGATTAGGAGACAGAGCCTGACTTATTGCCCCTAGCTTCAGAGTCTCAATTTCCCCATCATTATTAATCCTTGCCACTACAGTATTGCTTGTCCCAAAATCGATCGCATAGTGCATAGCAAAATCATAAGTAACTTTAAAAACAGTTTATACTTTCATCCCTATTTTTACTCGTTCATTGCGATAGTAAATCTCATACCCATCACCTAATTCTGATTGTATCTGTTCCGCAATTTCTAAGCCTTCTTGCTCAAATACTTTTCTGGCTTCTATAGTTTTGAAACCAGTATTATATGGTTCTTCAAGGTCAAGGGTTGCGTCATAGTCTGCTTGCCATTTAGACAGTCGATCTACAAGACTCTGGGTTAAAGGTAAATCTGAACCTTCTAAGTATTCAGCTTCTTCTAAGTCCCAAAGTGCGTAGTATTCATATTCAGCGTCAAGTTTAATTTTTTTCATTTTAAAGACCTGAGAATGTCCTTTTTATTGGATGGGTTAGCCCCAATAATGTAGCCGTTACTAGCAATTTCAACAGAAATATATTGCTCTATTCCGCCAAACTCCACTACAAATATACTCCGACTTTTCCCTTGCCGTCCAATTAGCCTGCCATCAGTAATAGCGGAAACAACTAGAGTTAGAATCTCTGATTTAGAAACTTTTCGTCCTTCAAAATCTTTTTGCTTCCCCAGAATATGTTCTGCTCCACGATCTTGATCACCATTTTCTAGCCAAACTACTTTACCTTGAGCATCTCTACCAATCCAAATAATCTCGTCAGGTGTATGCTTGATATTTTTTTGCTCTAGTTCCGCAATTAAGTCTTCTGGGGTTTCAGCCATAGCTTTGAAGATAACCCTATGCCTGTACTGGTATTTTTACCCGTTCATTGCGATAGTAAATCTCATACCCATCGCCTAGTTCTGATTGCATCTGTTCCGCAATTTCTAAACCTTCTTGCTCAAAGACTTGATTATCTTCTATAGTTTTAAACCCAATGTTAAAAGGTTCTTCTAGATCAAGTAAGCGATCGTAGACATTTTGCCATTTTTTTAATCTTTCAACAGTTTTAGTCAGCAACGGCAAATCTTCTGGGTATGCAAAGTTGGCAGTATCCAAATTCCATAAAGGCTCACAACTATAATCAGGCTGCATCTCGATTTTAACCATTACTAATTTTCCTTATACGACTAGGATCAGCAGGATTAGCTCCAACTATATAACCATTGGTACTAATAGAAACTGCGACGAACTGTTGTTTACCTTTAAATATTACTGCAAATACAAGTCTTGGGAACTCTTGCCCCTGATAGCCAATTAAGTTACCTTTAGTTACTGCGGCAAGAATTAAATCAGCAATATCTTCGGATGCTACTTGTCTGCCAGCAAAACCTTTCCTTTTTGTCAAGATATGGGTCAACCCCTTCTGACTATCACCATTTTCTAGCCAAACTACTTTACCTTGAGCATCTCTACCAATCCAAATAATCTCATCAAGTGTATGCTTGATGTTTTTTTGCTCTAGTTCCGCAATTAAGTCTTCTGGGGTCTCAGCCATAGCTTTGAAGATAACCCTATGTCTGTACTGGTATTTTTACCCGTTCATTGCGATAGTAAATCTCATACCCATCGCCTAATTCTGATTGCATCTGTTCCGCAATTTCTAAGCCTTCTTGCTCAAATGCTTTTCTTGCTTCTAGAGTTTTGAAACCAGTATTATATGGTTCTTCAAGGTCAAGGGTTGCGTCATAGTCTGCTTGCCATTTAGATAATCGGCTAATAGTTATATTTTTTAAGCCCAATTCATCAGGATCTAAAGCATCACCATTACCCCAAATTGGCTCACAGTCATAGTCTGATGTTAATCTAATTTTTTGAGGCATAACTTAGCTCTGAGAAAATTTACGAATTAGTCTACGCTCTGTAGGGTTAGCCCCAACTATATATCCATTATTGCCTATGCTTATGGAAACGAACTGTCTTATCCCTTGAAACTCAATTTCAAATATTAATCTATCTCTCCCTTGCTTCCCAATTACTATACCTGCGCTGATTGCTAGTTCGATTAATTCAATTATTTGGAACTTTTTAATACTACGTTGAATAAAGTCCTCACCATGCTCCAACAAAATATGTGTCATGCCACGATCTCGATCGCCCGTTTCTAGCCAAACTACTTTACCTTCAGCATCTCTGCCAATTCAAATAATTTCGTCAGGTGTATGCTTGATATTTTTTTGCTGTAGTTCCGCAATTAAGTCTTCTGGGGTCTCAGCCATGCCTTGTTTGCTCCCATCGTAACTTTAGCACTGCCGCCCTTTATAATAGTTCTACATTTGAAATCCCAGTAAAGTTACAAATATGGTTGCCGTAAAGCCTAGCGACATTTTGCCCAAAGATATTCTCCGTCAAGCCGATGCCGATCGCCTCCGAAAAATTCGTCATACTTGCTCTCACGTTATGGCAATGGCAGTACAAAAGCTATTTCCCGAAGCAAAAGTTACAATTGGACCAGCAACCGAAAATGGATTTTATTATGATTTCGATCGCGCCGAACCATTTACACCTGCCGACTTAAAAGCGATCGCCAAGGAAATGAAACGGATTATTAAGTGGAATCAGCCGCTAATCCGTCAAGAATTCGAGCGAGAAGTAATCAAAGCCGAAATTACCAAGCTCAATGAACCCTATAAACTAGAGCTTTTGGATGCCATCCCCGAAGGTGAAATTATCACTCGCTATACTATTGGCGATCCAGAGAAATTAGAAAAAACTTGGTGGGATTTGTGTGCAGGACCGCATCTCGCAACCACTGGCGAAATTAATCCTGATGCCTTTATGCTCGAAAGTGTGGCGGGGGCATATTGGCGTGGTGATGAAAAAAATGCTCAACTCCAAAGAATTTACGGTACAGCTTGGGAAAACCCTGAACAGTTAGAGGCATACAAAGCCCAAATTGAAGAAGCAAAACGCCGAGATCATCGCAAAATCGGTAAGGATTTACAGCTTTTTAGTATTCAAGAAGATGCGGGCGGCGGCTTAGTGTTTTGGCATCCCCGTGGTGCCGTCATGCGGAATATTATTGAAACATTTTGGAAAGAAACCCATGTTCAAAATGGCTACGAGCTAGTAACTACGCCGCACATGGCAAACCTTGATCTATGGAAATTATCTGGACATAATGATTTTTATCGGGAAAGTATGTTTCAGGCGATGGAAGTGGAAAATCAGTTTTATCAAATTAAACCGATGAACTGTCCATTTCATATTTTGATCTATAAAGATACTCTGCACTCCTATCGGGAATTACCAATCCGTTGGGGAGAGTTAGGTACTGTCTATCGTTATGAGCGATCGGGGACAATGCACGGCTTAATGCGGGTGCGGGGCTTTACCCAAGATGATGCCCACATTTTCTGCACCGAAGAGCAAATGTCTACGGAAATTTTAGGAGTTTTAGACCTAGCTGAACTGATTTTATCCACCTTCGGTTTTGAGAATTATGAAATTAACCTTTCCACTCGCCCAGACAAATATGTGGGTTCTGATGAAATTTGGGATAAAGCCACGGATGCTCTGAAATCTGCTCTGGAGCAAAAAGGTTGGGATTATCAAGTCGATGCAGGCGGAGGAGCTTTTTATGGACCGAAAATTGACATTAAAATTGAAGATGCGATCGGTAGAAGATGGCAGTGTTCGACCATTCAAGTAGATTTTAATTTACCCGATCGCTTTGATATGGAGTATGTAGGTGCAGATGGTAATCGTCATCGTCCGATCATGATTCACAGAGCACTCTTTGGTTCCTTGGAAAGATTTTTTGGCATCCTTACCGAGAACTATGCGGGTGACTTCCCCCTATGGTTAGCACCAGTGCAGGCTCGCCTAATTGCCGTGAATGAAGACCCTATCCTTCTGGAATATGCCCAATCAGTTGCGACAAAAATGCAAAAATTGGGATTAAGAGTACAGGTTGATAGCAGTGGCGATCGCATGGCAAAGCAAATTCGTAAAGCTGAATTGGAAAAAATTCCGATGATGGCAGTAATTGGAGCCAAGGAAGTAGAGGCTGAATCTTTAAGTATTCGTACCCGCAAACATGGTGATCTAGGTGTAATTCCTACGGCTGAAGTCATTGAAAAAATGCTCACTGCTGTAAAAAATCATGATTGGTTCTAACTGGCTCTCATGGCATCGCTAGCAGCTTTGTTAGAATAGACTTACTTACTTCTAATTAAAAGATCATAAGAATCCATGCAAGACCAACTCCAATCAGCGATCGCTCCCTACATCAATTCAGTGGATTTTTTAGAAGTGCGCCTAGAGCAAAGCGAATCCACAGGTATCTCCTTCCAAGGAGCGCAGCTAAACTCGGTCGATCGCAACTTTGGGCTATCGGGCGGGATTCGGGCTTGTCATAAAGGCGGTTGGAGTTTTGTCACTTTCAATGATGTATCTAACTT
>CASBQR010000218.1 GCA_949127865.1 Synechococcales cyanobacterium PMM_0082 | reverse complement strand
GACGTAATCAACAGAGCTAACTTGGGTATGGAAGTAATGCACGAAAGAAATGCACACAACTTCCCTCTTGATCTAGCTGCTGTAGAAGTAGCTCCTGTTGCTCTAACTGCACCTGCTATCAATGGTTAATCTCTAACTGTTCAACAATCTATTTTTCGGGAGTCTATTAAGGCTCCTTTTTTGTATCTACTTCTGGCTAAATTTTTCACAACTCAGCTGTTATTCCGTTTAAGCTTTCATACCTGCTTTAAGTGGACGACGGGCAGCTTGACCAAACTCAGATGTCAGCACAGAAATAATATTATCCTTCTGTCTCGCTAAGTTCCTACTGTTTGATAGTTGGCAGCATTTAATTAATTTTATGCTCTCTCTCTTCTCACGCTAACAACTTTTCCTGATTTTTGAATTTGTAATTACTGCAGCAAAGCAGTGGATTGAAAAGTATGGTGACGAATATGCCCCTAAAAAAGTGCACCTAGATATTCACGCTCGCTCCAAATAATTTAACCCACACTCATTGCGGAAATTACTGATTTTGCTGCACTTGTCCAGCCAATAATCCCGCCCTGCGCCCAGAGCATAGCGATCGTAGCTTGCTTGAACTCGGGGAAATAACTTTCAGTTCCATCTTCGACTAATAAGCACTCATACCCGCGATCATTTGCCTCACGCATCGTAGTTTGCACACATACTTCCGTAGTTACACCTGTAATTACAAGATGGGTAATGCCCCGTTCTTGCAGGATGGCTTCCAAATCTGTACGGGTAAATGCGCCTTTACCGGGTTTAAGAATGACAATTTCTCCTTCTTTAGGTTCTAGTTCAGGAATAATATTATTACCTGCCTCACCATAAATAAGAATTCGTCCCATTGGACCAATATCACCAATTTTTAGACCTTCTTTACTCCGATTTAATTTAGAGGGTGGGCAATCGGAAAGATCGGGCTTATGACATTCAATGGTGTGGATAATTGGTAAAGAGAGCGATCGCCAAGTTTCTAATAATTCTTTAATTGTCGGCACGATCGCCTGTAAAAGCTGAACATTATTACCTAAAGCATCACCAAATCCACCAGGTTCCAGAAAGTCACGCTGCATATCGATAATGACTAGAGCCATTTTCCCATGTTCGGGAATTTCGTAATCGTAGGGTTGAGCAGAAATTGCGGTCATAGTCGAATTAATCCTCCATTACAACTGGTTTTTCCCAAATTATCAAAACTATACATCCCTCTTGGCTGGACACATTGTGGGAGGAACTAGGGTCATTAATTACCAAAGTACCAACCTTGTATGTGCCGTTTTGATCGGATTGAGAACCTTCAAGGATAAAAACATGCTCAAATCCCAAATGAGTATGTTTAGGGACACTAGCTCCAGCTTCATATTTTAAGAGAGCACAGGAGGCACCACCTTCACTTCCGTAGAGTTTATAGATCTCGACTCCAGAGCGAAAGGGTTGCCAAGGAAGGCTTTTATAGTCATAACCAGATTTGAAAATATCTTGAAATATCATAATATTTAG
The DNA here is from genome assembly GCA_949127865.1 of Synechococcales cyanobacterium PMM_0082. Classification (GTDB taxonomy): domain Bacteria; phylum Cyanobacteriota; class Cyanobacteriia; order Pseudanabaenales; family Pseudanabaenaceae; genus PCC-7502. The sequence continues at coordinate 7,665 of CASBQR010000218.1, read as the reverse complement.
TGACCTGCCATGCGTTGACCAATAGTGACTATATCAGCTTCTTCCCTCGTGCCTTCATACACAAATTTGCCATCACTTATCACTAGGATGCGATCAGAAAGCTTAAGGATTTCATCTAAATCTTCACTGACTAGTAAAACCGCAACTCCACGATTACGAGCTACAACTAGTTGGTTGTGAATGTATTCCACTGCGGCAAAGTCTAGTCCAAATACAGGATTGGCAACTATCAATAATCTGATTTTATCTGCTGACAGTTCTCTAGCCAAGACTGCCCTTTGCACATTCCCACCTGAAAGAGTGCCAATCAAAGCTTCGGGAGAAGGAGTTTTAATTGAAAAAACCTGAATTAAATTGGTGGCAATTTCGCGCATGGCTTTAAATATGAGGAGAATACCCATAGCTTGAGGCGGGCGATCAAAGGTGCGGAGAGCTAGGTTCTCAGCAACACTCATATTTGGTACACAGGCATTTTTTAAAGGCTCTTCTGGTAAAGAAAAGACATGATGACGTGCCATTTCTTTTCTGGTGGCAGTGTAATGTTCGCCATTAACTTTAATCTCACCGCCAGTGCGAGCACGTTGTCCTGCTAATACTTCCACTAATTCCCTCTGTCCGTTGCCTGAGACTCCAGCAATACCGACAATTTCCCCACTCTTAATAGTGAGATTCATATTAGAGATAGCTTCAAAGCCATTATCTTTATCAGCGTGAAGATTTTGCACTTCCAAGATCAATTCGCTACTATCAACTTGGGTTTTGGATACTTCTTTTGCCTCCCGTTCTTCCCCCAGCATCATCGCTGCCATATCTGCAACAGTAAGCTCCTTAACAAGACCATGACCAGCAAATTTACCTTTACGGAGAACCGTGACCTCATCGGTAAATGCCATGATTTCACGGAATTTATGACTAATCATTAAAATACTGAGTCTGCCAGCATCTACTTCTTGGCGCAATAAACCTAGAACTTCATCAGCCTCTTGCGGTGTTAATACCGATGTCGGTTCATCGAGAATCAGAATTCGGCTTTTCAGATAAAGCTGTTTAAGGATTTCCAGTTTTTGCTTTTGCCCCGCAGCCAATTGGGAAACAGGCATATCAATATCAATCTTAAAGGGAGAGGCATCCATAAATTGTTGGAGTTTTTTATATTCCTCTTTCCAGTTAATTAAATTAGGAGTATCAGGACGCACAAGCAGAAGATTCTCAGCAACAGTCATAGCAGGAACAACGGTGAAATGCTGATATACCATGCCGATACCGTACTTACAGGCATCCCTAGGGCTATTAATTTCCTGTGCTTGTTTGTCAATCAGAATTTGACCGTGAGTGGCGGCGTGAAAACCCATGATGCACTTAACAAGAGTACTTTTACCTGCACCATTTTCTCCCAAAAGTGCATGAAAAGTTCCAGGTTTAAGAGTTAGGGATATATTCTCAACAGCTATAAAATGCCCAAAGCACTTGGTAACGTTAACTACATCCAACTCTGGAGGTAATTGAGAGGCAGTTTCAGGAGTTTCAGGATCAGTGGCGATCGCTTCAGAAGTTTTTGGATTCATGTTTTTACTTTCTCATCCTGTCCTAAATGAATTAAATCAACACAGAAATAACTATTAAACTAATCTACTCAAACTTTGCCATTTATTGCTGTAATAAATGTTTCAGAATCCGTAACTGTACCAAATACTCCACCCTGCATTTTGATCATTTTTAGAGCAGCTAGATAGTTCCCGTAGTCAGTGGCGGCGGTACAATCCGACAAAACTAAGCACTCATAGCCGCGATCATTGGCATCTCGCATAGTTGTATGCACACAAACATCCGTAGTTACACCTGCTAGTATAATATTGTCAATACCTTTGCGCTTCAGAATCAGATCCAAATCTGTAGCATAGAACGATCCTTTGCCGGGCTTATCAATAATTACTTCATTGGGTAAAGGAGCTAACTCTGGAATGATTTCCCAACCCGATTCACCACGAATTAGAATTTTGCCACAAGGACCATCATCACCTATACCTGCACCCATCTGCCGCGATCGCCACTGCTTATTTTCTGGTAAATCTGAAAGATCTGGACGATGTCCTTCACGGGTATGCATTATATAAAAGCCCTTTTCCCGTAATACCGTAAGCACTTTCTGAATTGGCTCAATGGGCGCGCGAGTAAGTGAAAGGTCATAGCCCATTTTGTCCACATAACCACCATGTCCACAGAAATCAATCTGCATATCGATAATCAGAAAAACCGTATTTTCAGGACGTAAATCGCCATTGTAGGGATAGGGATAGGGATCGGCTGAAATAAACATATTCGTAAGTTACTGGTTTTAGAAATTTAGAATTAAGAATTACTCGTTTGTCCCCAATGCTCCAGGCGAACCCGCCAAAGTTCGTTTAGGCGAACAAGTAATAATCATGATTATCAAAGTAAAAATATAGGGTGAAGCATTGAATAAGTAGCGGAAAGAAGTAACTCCTACGGACTGTAGGGCTGGTCCGATCGCCTGCGCTCCGCCAAACAAAAGGGCAGCCCATAAACATTGCATTGGTTGCCAACGGGCAAAGATTACTAATGCCACTGCCATTAACCCCTGACCGCTCGAAATGTTTTCTGACCAAATACCTGGATAGTAAAGTGAAAGACAAGCTCCACCGATCGCCGAGAGGAAACTTCCGATTGTAATTGCCAAAAATCTCACCCAAAATACCGAAATTCCCATAGCTCGGGCGGCACTGGGACTATCACCTACGGCTCGAACATATAAACCCCATCGGGTAGATTTAAAGAACCATTGCATGATTGGAGCGATCGCAATTCCGATTAATAATAGAGGGCTAACCTGTAAAGCTGATTGTAAAGGTGGATAATTACTCCACGCTCCAAACTCAAAAATTGGTAACTGTGGGGCTTGAGGTTGAATAAAAGCTTTACCAAAAAAGAAAGCAATACCACTACCGAATACAATCATGGCAATACCTACAGCCACATCACTTACCCCTGAGCGTTGGGAAAGCCAAGCATGAATTGCGCCAAGACAGAGACCTGCAACCCCAGCCGCCAAGACCCCTAACCAAGGGGAACCCGTTAAATAAGATACTGCATAGGCACTCATCGCTCCTGTCAGTAACGTTCCTTCCAATCCTAAGTTAATCTTGCCTGATTTTTCGGTTAAGCATTCGCCTAAACTAACAAATAAAAAGGGAGCGCTGCCTCTCAGGGTTCCTCCAATAATTGCTAGAGGAACACCCAACCAATCTGCGGTTTCTGCTGCCATATTTTTGTCCTTTGTGTATCGTTGATAGGGCTTATAAATTAAGCAATAGGTTGGGTAGAGGGCGTGATCTTAGGTGGTACTTGTCGATCCTTAAAGAAGTCTAATTTGCCATACATCGACTCACTAAATAGAATTACCAAAAACACTATGCCTTGGAATACCAAAACTGAAGCGTCATTCAGTCCAAGCGATCGCTGGAGACCACTACCACTTGCCAAAAGTCCACCCAATAAAATTGCTACCAATACCGATGCTAGAGGATTATTCCTTGCTACAAATGCCACTAGAATCCCACTGTAACCATAACCAGTATTAAGAGAAGCATTAGCTCTATGATGGATTGCTGCAACCTCGACCATACCTGCTAAACCCGCACAAGAGCCAGCTAAAAAGCAAACCGCTAAAGTTAATTTACCTACAGGTAACCCCGCAATTTTGGCTGCTCGAATATTACCGCCAGCCGTGCGAACACCAAAGCCAAAGGTAGTACGCTGAATTAAAAAGTAGGCAATTACACAGGCAATCAAACCATAGATCAAGCCAAAATGCACCCTACTGCCAGGAATACTCTGGAGCCAGTTTACTTCTAAAAGCGGATAGGTTGAAGGCTTGTTCAGACTAGATGGATCACGCATTGGACCTTCTACTAAGGTATTTAGAATAGCGATCGCAATATAATTCATCAATAAACTACTAATGGTTTCATTGACACCACGATAATATTTGAGAGCACCCACCCCCATAATCCAGATTCCGCCTAGAATAATCGCCGCGATCGCCATAGCAATCTGCACAACCAGAGGCGGCAAAGAACTAAAAGCTAAACCAGCCGCGATCGCCCCAATTCCACCCATCACCAATGCCCCTTCGTTGCCGATAACTACCAGCCCCAATCGAGCGGGTAAAGCCGTACAGAGAGCAGTAAGCATTAATGGAGCCGCTCTAACTAAGGTTCCTTGCCAAGAAAAAGCACTACCAAAAGCTGATTGATAAATTACGCTATACACAGCAAAAGGATTTGTTCCATTTAAAGCACAGAAAATACCAAACACCACGAGGGAGAGGATTAGGGCGGCTATGGGAATTATGATCTTTTCGGAGAGCGATCGCCAACTAGATAAAACATTCATCACTTAACTATTTACCTAAAAATTACCTAGAAAATTTAAATGTAAAAGCCTACCCAATCTTGCCAACCACACCTTCAACCAACCAATCCATTTTTTCTAATGTTGGATCAGTTTGCATTAGCTTCTTATCCTTGGCAATTACTATCTTGCCAGTGTTATCTTTAATCTCACCCGCATAGATAACCATAGTGCCATCCATAAACTTTGCCAAAACAGCATCAGCTTCTTTCTTGGTGGCATCAGTTACGGCAGAACCGTATGAAGAGAGCTTACAGAATTCTTCTTTCAACCCGCCTCTAACTAAGTGAGGAATTCCACCGTCAGCTAAGGTCTTTCCAGCTTTCACCTGTTCCACATAGGTAGTATAAACCTTACCCCAATTCCATTCTGAGCCAGTTAAGAAACCATTGGGAGCCAATTGTGATTGATCCACATGATAACCAGTACAGAAAATTTTACGCTTCTCGGCGGTTTCAATTACGACCTTAGGACTATCAACGTGACAGGTCATAACATCTACACCCTGATCGACCATACTATTGGCAGCTTCTGCTTCTTTAACAGGAATTGACCAGTCACCAGTAAAGATTACCTGCACCGTTGCCGTGGGATTTACACTACGCGCGCCAAGAGTATAGCTATTAATATTCCGTAATACCTGAGGGATTGGTTTAGCCGCAACAAAGCCTAGCTTTCCAGATTTAGTAGTTAAAGCAGCAACAATTCCAGAAATGTATTCAGCTTCATCAATGTAGCCATAGTAGCTACCGACATTAGTTGGATGCACTCCCTCCTTATACATGCCGCCGCAATGTAAGAACTGTACTGTAGGATTTTCTTTAGCAATCTTTAAAATATGAGGATCGAAATAGCCAAATGATGTCGGAAAAAGAACTGTGGCACCATTCTGGTTAATCATACTCAACATCGTTTCTTGAACAGTTGCAGTTTCTGGCACATTTGCCTCATCAACCGTCTTCACCCCTGCCAATTGCGAGATTACCCCCTGCCCTTGAAAATGTGATTGATTATAACCAAAGTCATCCTTGGGACCCACAAAAATAAAGCCAATAGTTAGTTCAGATCCACTTGCGGGTGGAGTTGCGGTTGTATCTGTAGTAGTTGGCTCACTAGGCGTACATCCTGTCCATAATTGAGAGGTAACTCCAAACGCAGTGGATGCAATAATCCCACGAATTATCTGACGGCGAGGGATATATAAGGGCTTTTCGTCTTTCAATTTTTTACTCCTTAATAGTTCAAGTTGATATGACTAGATTCTAAGGGCAAAGCCTTCAATATTAAAGACTCTACCCAAGTACTCACGAGGATCTATAACCTTAATTTTTAGAAACCAAATTGCAAGCGCAAATTCGCAACCGTAACCACAGGGTTATTATTAAAGTTATTGGGATTGAAAATAAAGTAAAGAGCAGGAACGATGGAGATATTTTTAGCAATTGGGTAGTAGTAAGAAGCTTCTAAATCATACTGAGTACCCCCATTCCCTTGCCCTGATGCTAAAAGCTCTCGCCCACTGGTAAAATTAAACGGCATAACAAATGAGAGAGTTCCCTGCGCTCCCTCTTTAAATAAGTCGGGGAATGCTGCTCCAATTTGGAATGTTTGAGTTGTAATATTACCAATAGAACCCGTACCTTGTGCATTAAGGTTGGTAAAACTAATTCCATAGCGACCAAATAGCCCGAAGCCTTTAGCAACTAACCAGTCAAAGTTTGCTACTAAAACATCAGACTGTCCATTTGAAAGGGTGCCTTGTCCATTTACAAAGTTACAAGCAGTACCAGGTAGAGAAGGAGTAGCTCCAGTTCCACCCACACAGCCAAATATTGCCTGAGCGTTAGTACGACTATATAAAAACCTAAAGTTTAAATCTTTACTTGCCTTAAACCCAATTTCAGCAGTAAAAGCATTAGTACCACCAAATAAGCCTTCATTAGGATTAGCAGCAGAGTTAAAAAGATTTGGTGGCAGAAATTCGTTATTTTCTGCTAGGTAAGCTATCGTAAAATCAATTTGCTTGCCAAAGGAGGTTTGTAAAACTGCCCCAGCTCCACGTTTAGCGTTTGTCAGCAAAGTGCTATTTATAGAGTTAAAGCTACTAGCCCCATTTAAGAATAGGGTGAAGCGATTGTTGTCAAAGTATTTGTAGAAGTTAACCCTAGGTCCTACGATTAATTTGGCGTTTTCAAAGATTGGAAACTGATAGGAAAGCTCACGAAGCACAAAAACATTATTACCAGTGCCTGCGGTTTGATCAGTAAATGGCGTGCCAGTGGAGTTAAAAAATCCATCATTAATCAGAGTATTTACAGGAGAGAAGCCATTGCCAGCAGCTAATTGAGTAACTAATAAATCTTTGCCAGTGAAAGAAGTTTTAAAGTCTAGCCATACTAAACCGCTAAAAGTAGTATTAGGGCTAGAGTTAACTCTGTTAGCACCACCTATAACATTAGATTGGACTCCATTACCAGCATTAGCACCCGTTAAGTTAAAGAATCCTAGGATCCCAAGCTTAGTTGTAGTCGAAAATTGTTGAGCCTCTAGAGTTTCTACTTTTGCCTCTAAACCATCAACACGAGCTTTAAGGGCAGTTAATTCAGCAGCAAATTCAGTTTGCAGTTTTTGGAGAGTTTCTAAATCATCTTTCCCTACCTTATCAGCCAAGCCAGTAGAAATTAATTCATTAATCTTATCCAAGCAGGCATTAAGCCCAGCCGCAAACTCATAGCGACTTAAAGCTCTAGAACCGCGAAAGGTACCATTGGGATAGCCCGCAATACATCCGTACCGTTCAACTAAAGATTGTAGGGCGGTAAATGCCCAATCCGTAGGCTGGACATCACTCAATTGAGAAACAGAAGTAACATTTTGAGCTGTAGTTACACCCTTTCCTTCTTTGCCAAATTCTTGGAGCTTAGGAAGAATTGCCGCATTCCCTTCTACAGAAAGAGAAGATGAATTAACCAGAGAAGGGTTTAAATTAGCAGAGTTTTGATTACTGGAAGAAGTTAAAGTCTCGGCATTAACACTAGAATTACCACATAAGAGAAAGCATAAGCCAAGGATAGGACTAGCATTCTTGATAAAATCATACTTTGCAAGATTCATTCCGTTCATTTTTCCACACCAAAGTAAACAACAAAAATATATCCACACCAACATTTTTGAAAACATTGAAGAATTCCAAAAATTATCGTTTTGAATACTAATAGTTTAGGTAATTGAATT
>CASBQR010000217.1 GCA_949127865.1 Synechococcales cyanobacterium PMM_0082 | reverse complement strand
TTATAGAAGAAGTTGAAAAAAGAAAAATTGTTCTATAAATATGTTGATATGTATGCCATTCAATAATTTAAGTAAATGCTAAAGGTCAGAGCGGGTTTAAGGTGGGTAGTTTTACTGGGGATTTTGCTTCTACCAGCTTGTGGTGGGCATCCTCCTAAGCCCTTTAGCTCTGAAACTATTCCTATAGAAGCGATCGCCAACGCTTTGAGCCTATTTGTGCCATATTATACCTAATTCACCTCAAACCCAGAAAAGCCAAACATTCCAGTTCAAATACTAGAAATCTTAATGGAGAGCTTTTTCCTGCGATCGCAATTATCTTTAGTTTACTTATGTATATTTGAAAGTGATTGTAGGCTAGGTATAGGTTTTTAGAATATTTGCTAATCATATATCCTCCAATTGTCTCGGAATTTCGCTATATGATTAAAGCTGTTTGATTTACTGAATTTGGTTATGAACCTAAAAGCTGGTATTTGTCTGTTGTCTGCTTCCCTATTGGGTTTAGTATTTAGTGCAAGAGCTATGGCTGATAGTAAAGACTTGAAACTAAATAAAGAGATTATTGATAACAGTCCTGTACTTCAGCGTTGGTTAGTTGCACCACCTGATATTTTATTTGATATTTATAACAGTCCCAGCTTTACTAGCAAGGTACGGTTGGGAATTACATCCCGTGATCAGTCTTTGGGGTTTGAGCTAGGCGTGTCGGATATATTTTTAGGTAGTAGCCCCATCACAGTTAGCGCCAATTATCAACAAGAATTTAGTGGGCTGGAAAGCAATCTAAATGCTGATTTGAAGTATTATCTATTGCCGTTGGGGGGACACTTTAATATTGCACCCCAAGTTGGTTATCGCTCTATTGAGTTTTTTGGTAATAATGTGTCTGGAGTTGATGTGGGGATTATGGGGATTTTAATATTATCTCCCCGCAGTGCTGATTTACGACTATCCCATACTTTTACTTCTCCCCAGAGCGATCGCGAAACTAGCATTACGACTTTATCCACTAGCTATGCCCTAAGTAATCGCCTGAATCTAGGTAGTAACATTCAATGGCGGCGATCGCCTGTACGTTCAGATAGTAGAGTCGGCTTTTATTTAGAATTGCGATTATGACTACAGTAGCGATCGATTTTGGCACTAGCAATACTGTTGTCTGTATCCAAGACCCCGTTACAAACTCTCCTCAAACCTTAAAATTCCCAAGTATATCTCGTACTTTTTTACAGACAAATGTGATTCCTAGTTTGGTTTTTATTCAAAATTCAGAGGAATTTATAATTGGCGAACAAGTGCGATCGCAAAGATTAGGATTTGTGCAGCCGCAAAGATTTTTTCAAGGCTTCAAGCGAGAATTAGTAGCTGAGTTTCGGTCGCCATCGGTGCAGGTTGATCAAACTGTTTATAGTATTGAGGCGATCGCTCAGATTTTTATCCAAGCTGTGTGGCAGCAAGTTTTAACCCAATGTCAACCAACTCAAGTCATTTTTACTGCTCCTGTGGGGGCATTTGCTTCTTATTTATCATGGTTTCGGCAATTAGCAACTAGTTTGGCATTACCGCCTATGCAAATTATCGATGAGTCCACCGCCGCTGCCTTGGGTTATGCGGTTGGAGCAGGAAATGGCGTATTAGTTTTAGTGATTGATTGTGGTGGTGGGACGCTGGATTTAAGCTTGGTACGCACTGCTAAAACTGAGCAACTGCAACCAGTATTAAAAGCAGAAGTAATTGCCAAGTCTGATGCTTATATCGGTGGCATTGATATTGATATTTGGATTGGTGAATATTTTTTAAGCCGATTAGGTCTAACTAAATCAGAAATTGGTAACATCGGTTGGTTAAATTTACTAGAGATCGCCGAGCGCATGAAAATCCAGCTATCTAGTCTGGAGCAGGTAAAAGAAAGTTGGTTTGATGATGAAAAATTTATCGCCCACGAACTTAAATTATCCCAAGTTGAGTTAGGTGAAATTCTAGAATCTCGACAATTGATTGAGCAGATTAGGCAAGTATTGGATGAAGTTTTAGCGATCGCTTACGGGAAAGGTGTTAGTAAGCTTGAAATTCAACAGGTATTAATGGTGGGCGGCAGTTCGCAAATTAAGGCTATTCAAGATTTAATCATTTCCTATTTTGGAAAATCACGGGTCAAGATGGATAAACCTATCGAAGCGATCGGGTTTGGAGCTTTGGCACTGGGGCAGTTTGATATAGTTGAAGACTATTTACGCCATGGTTATGCCATTCGGCTCTGGGATAATTTCACAAAGTCTCATTATTATTTCACGCTGTTTGAGCGCGGGACAAAATATCCAATGGAGCGATCGCAGCCTTTAATATTACAGGTAGCTAACAACTCTCAAACGGAAATTCGCTTAGATATTGGCGAGTTGGCGGATACAGCCGAAATTGAACTTGCTTACGATGCCCAAGGACGCATGACTAGCAGTCGATTACAAAAACATTCTGATTTTCGATCTCTAGTAGATATTAGTAGTAGTCGAAGTTCGGTAAATTTTAAGCTTAATCCTGCATCAGAAATGGGCGTAGATCGTTTAGAAATTAGATTTATGGTTAATGCCCAAAGAAACTTAATTGCCACAGTTAAAGATTTATTGACCCAAAAGGTATTGCTCAAAGAACAGGCGATCGCCCAACTGGAGTAATCAAGCAATGCTCCCATCATCGGTTTTAGTTTGGCTAACCTAGTAAGGTGTCAGCTAAATCTTGTTCCTGTTGGGCGACCTCAGCGATCGCTCGCACCATAATTTCTGGAGGTGTTAAACCTTGAGCTACTTGGGCTAACCATCTTTGGGCTTCATTCCCCTGATTCAAGATTTTTTGTAAAGGTGATAAAAAGCAAAATACCCCTTGAGCATTTGCCATTTGTTTAACCTGTGCATACTGTTGCCAAATCCAATCTCTAGCAATTATTTTTTCGCCATTTTCCCAATTTATTAGTTCAGCATCTAGACTATTACGGGCAGCAGAAACTTCATTTTGATCGGCGATCGCCATTAATTCATCGGGACTAAACTTAGTAGATAACAGTGGATCAATCTGTGGATCGGCTAACATTATTTGCAATCGCATTTCCAGCAAAGTCGTAATTGCCAATAGTGCCAAAGGATCGATGACTAAATCACAAATTCGTAACTCCAAGCGATTGAGATCGTAGGGACGATTATCCCCATTAGGGCGCACGGCTGACCATAAATGCCGCACGTTTTGCATTACTCCTATTTGAATTTGATGATTTGACCAGTTAATGTAATGTTGATGACTGCTAAATAAAGGTACATGGACAGGAGTTTTCGGAAACATTTGCCACCGAGAGGAGTGGGAGCCTGTAACTTCGCTACTTAAAAAAGGTGATGATGCACTTAAAGCTAGATATAATCCTGCTTCCATCCGCACTAAGCGACAAGCTCGAATTAATTCTTCTGTATTGGGAATTCCGACATTAATATGAATACTTGCCGTGACCACTTTGGTACCATAGGTATGCTCTATATAGCCGTGGTATGGATTCTTGGGATCGGAACGTTGAAAATATTCACTCCCTCCTAAAGCCAAGGTGCTACCAGGCATGACTGTATAATCTCCAAGCGATCGCAAGTATTGGCGTAATTGCCGCCGAGGTTCTAGCAACGCCATGCACAAAAGCTCGTACTTGGTTAAGGGTGGGGTTGTGTATTCCACATTGCGGCTATCTGGTTCACGGACAAAACCTTGTAAATCGGCAACAATGCGATCGGATAAGCCAACGGCATCGCCTGTGGGAGTACAGGTGTAGATCTCAACCTCAAACCCCTTAGATAAAAGCACCAATCAATACCACCTGAAGATTCTAGTTGTTTCAGATTATTCTAAATCTTTTAGGAATTATCTGACTATTAAAACTGGACAGGGAGCATGATGAACCACGTAATCACTAACACTGCCCAACATCAACCGTTCCATAGAACCTAAGCCCCTAGAACCGATTACCAAGAAATCTGCACCGTTTGCCAATTTACAGATTAAATCACGAGGAGAACCAAACTCTATACTGGTTTCGCAGGATACTTCTGCGTCTTTACAGGTTTTTTCTGTTTCTTGGAGTAGCGATCGCCCTTTTTCGATCAAAGCTTTCTCTAATTCAGGATTCGGATGGGCTTGCCAACTAACCCAATCCCCCGTAGGCATAATCAGTTCAGGATAATAGTCTCTGAGTGGCTCAATTATGGTGATGGCGTGGATAGTCGATTGAGTAGGTTTTGCTAGATTAATTGCAGATTCTAAAGCTTTATGGCTAGCTTGGGAACCATCGATCGCTACTAAAAATTTCATAGACTTAATCTCCCTTATTAATGCGTAGTAAGTCTGGAGTTATTGTTAAATTCACTGTGTTTGATTAAGTTTGAATTTGGTAATCTAACTTATATATTTGGGTTGAATTGATCTTGGCACAGATCAAGACTAGGATTGATGTTTCTTGATGTAAATATACATATCCTTGGGCTTTCTAGGTGGCTCCTAAGTTCTCGACCATAATACTTGTCTATAGATTTGGCCGAACAGGTAATATAGTTGCAAACACAAAACCTATGGGTTGTTCATCTTTCGCAAAACTATGTTTAATTTCCTCAGTTCTGAACCTGTAAATTCTATTTATTGGTGTTTTTGCTATACCCAATTAGCTAATAGACTAGAAGAACCAGACTAACGACCAGCCCGATCTCAAGTATTTCGAGATCTAAAGCTAGGCTTAGTTGCTAATCTCGGTATTATGATCCTTGCTGTCATGATTGCCATGGGGAAAGTGGGGGAATTGACTGTGCGGATGTTGAGTTTACCCAAAGGGGCAACGGTGATTAAGCCGAGCGAAGGTGGCACCATGATTACCCAAGGGGCAATTGTTACTCCTTCTAATATGATTACGATTCAAGCCATGATGTGTGCGATCGCCGCAGGATTAGTTGGAGTTATTGCGTCATTATTACTTCTTGTGGGACAAAAAACAAGGTAGAGAGCTAGAAGGGGTTGATAATTTTATATTATTTATTATCCTCTTCTATAGCAATCCTAAATAACTCATGGAACAAGCTCTTCACACAACCATACCCAGCAAGAACCAATACAAAACTATTCCACAAATGAATTATTACTGCTATAGATCACTACCAAAACTTTTACATAAAAATTTACCGAATTAAATATGATAGAAATTCCCTTTGTCCGTCCATGGAATGTTAGAACTCCAATTCTGACAAGATACCTTGAACAGGAATATGTTGACGAATTTTTTGACTCAGGGAAGTTGAGAATTTCCTCATTTAAAGCTTTTCGGAAGCATGAAGACGCACAAAGAGGTGATACATCTGAGGGAACAATAAACTCAAAAATTACTACACCTTCGGGAGCATATGGAACATTACTAATCAGTAACCAAGAGGCTTATGTATTATGTGCAAGCACGATAGAAAATAAAAATATGAAAGCTACTTTTGAGACGAATAGCGGCTTTCGTATAAATAATTCTTTGGGATTTGCTAATGCAGTGTCTAGGTATATACCTGGATTTTATGAAGGTATGGAAGGTCTCTGCTCTTATAGAAAAGATACCCTAATTCAAAAGCATGATGATAATCCTTCAAGTTTACCTAATCGGATGCCAAATAATTTTGAAAGTCCAGAAGCAGGGTGGAATGAAATTAATCGCTACGCTATCGAACTAGCTAACGAAGCTTTTTTTATTAAGCATATTTCTTATTCTCACCAAGGCGAGTATAGAATGATTTGGATTGCATCTGGCGGTGAAAAACAATATATCGACATTATCTGCCCAGAAGCACGGCAATTCTGCCAACCATTAAAGGACTTATAGGACTTATGGGAACCTCTAAAAATCGAACTTAGCTGCCAAAACCTAGTATTTAGGGGAACTAAGCCACTGCCCAAATATTGATTAGACCATCTTCACCGCCACTGACCAAAGTTAAACCATCGGCACTGAGGGCGATCGCATTAATTACACCAGAATGCCCTTTCAAAATCCGAACTAATTGACGGCGGGTTAAATCCCAAATCATGATTTCCTTAAAACTGGCACTAAATAGGGTTTTGCCATCTGGACTAATTACCAAAGCCCTAACTTCGCCTTTATGTCCATCTAGGGTACAAATTTCTACACCTGTAGTTAAATCCCATAGCTTAATAGTTTTATCCTTACTGCCGCTAACTAAAATCTTATTATCTGGCGTAATTGCAAATGCCCAAACCTTGGCGGAATGTCCAATCAGTTCCCAAATCTGTGCGCCTGTAAGTGGATTCCATACCCGAATCATGGTATTCCAACTGCAACTCGCCATGATTCTGCCATCAGGACTTAAAACTACGGCATTGACTAAATTGGTATGTCCTTTAATTGTGTGGATATTTTTACCCCGATCAATATCCCAAAATTTAATAGTCGTATCTTGACTCCCACTGATTAGAGTATTTTGATCAGGCAGTAAGGCAACAGAATTCACATAGCCATGATGTCCAGTGAGGGTAAGAATTTCGGGGTTTTTCAATTTACTTAAATCCCAGACTTTGATTGTGCGATCGCAGCTACCACTAATTAAAAGTTTGCGCTGAGAACTAATTGCTACGGAAGTCACCATATCCGTATGTCCACTCAGATTATAAATTTGCTTCCCTAAAACCAAACTCCAAACCCTAAGACTATGCTCTCTGCCGCAACTAATCAGAAATTGACCATCGAGGGCGATCGCATTAATTGGTCGGCTATCAGTGCGATCTAGGCTGGTGATATAGGTAAAATCTTGATATTGCTGCCATTGGGAAAGATACTTTTTTATAATTTGGGGCGATCGCTGATTTAGTAAAATCCGAGCACCATGACGTACAGCGATCGAGCTATCTTCTAAACGTTGAACTAAAAGATTTAAGCCAATTTCTCCATATTTCAAAGCTTCAACTAGGGCAATTCTTCTTTGGGCAGAAATAGGGCTGCTAATCCGAGTTTTAACCCCTAAAGTGCCACCTAGCACCAAGCCACCCACAGGCGGTGGAGTTTTGCCACCTAAAACTGCGTCAAATGATCTTGGTTGATGGCTAATCATTTTTAGGGTTGAGGTTCTTCAGGTTGAGAAGGTTGGGGTGGCTCATCCAGTTCAGGCTGCACAGGATCGGGGGGTAAATCTTGGTTAACTGGTTGACTAATCTGAGGTTCAGGATTTCTTACAGGTTCCGATCGCACAGGTTCAGCCCTCCTTTCATAGTAAGGATAGGGTTCTTGATAATATGTGGGTTCAGGATTCGCAGGTTTGCTGGGTGGATTTTTTGCAGGGCGATTAATGGGAATAATACTGTCGGTGGGGCTGATGGGAATTTGTAAATTAATAGCGATCGCATCTTGACTGCCAATTTTGCTATTAAAACCAGAGAGCAGTTTGATCTTGGCAAATTTAGTTTTTAGATCTTTTGTCGATAATATTTTATGGGAATTTTTTATAC
>CASBQR010000216.1 GCA_949127865.1 Synechococcales cyanobacterium PMM_0082 | reverse complement strand
TGTTGCTTTTCAAGAATTTGATTGGCTTTTTTGTGGAGCTTTAGCATCAAATCATCAGCATTTTCTAACATATTCGCTGTGAGCAGGATGACGTTTTGCCATCGTTGATCTTCAAAGCGATCGATTAAATAATTTAATGCGGATGGATTGGTGCTTTCAGCGATTTTTTTTGCTGTTAAATATTCTTGAAAAGCTCTATGGGAAAACGAATAAGTATCTTTATGTCTTTCGATCAGCAAACCATTTTTGAGTAGAGATTTTAGATCAAGTTTTGAGTTATTTAATTGATCTGGAGTAGTTAGGTATTTCCTTAAATACCGATATTTGAATGTATATTTACCTACATCAAGAGCAATTAAAGCTATACGACTCCAGATATCGAGTCTATGGGGAAAATGTCTGCTAGTAATGTCGCGATCGCGATCCCATTCATAAAGTTGGAGATCTAGGCATTGCCCTAAGGTTTCCACAAAATTAAAGCTACTATTTGCCTCAAATCGTAAACATAGAAAAGTTAGTAGTAAAGGTGTTACTGTCAGCTCTTTAATGGCAGGATATAAAGCGATCGCCATTGTAAAGTTCTTGACGATATCCTTGTTGTTAAACCATTGGCGCACAAAAGTATAGATTTGATCATCATTAAATTTGGCGATCTGCACTTCAGAAAATTGTTCAAAACTATATTCACAGACTCGGCAAGTTATAAAAATGTGATTGCGATGGTAATGATCAGCTAAGGTTTTAATCTCGATGATTACCTTCCTGATTTGGGGAGGATCAACTTCATCTAAGCCATCTAAAAGAATTAATAGGTTGCCCTGACTGAGTAAGTGTTCAATATTATTAGCATCTTTGGCTCCATAGCTTAAAAACGTCTGAACAAGATAATTACTTAAGGATTGATTACTCTCAGCAAAGTCTTTCAGGGAGATGAGAACGGGAGCAAGTTCTCCATGAAAGTTGCCATTTAAACATTGCAAGGCTAGATATTTTAAGAACGTAGTTTTGCCTATGCCTACGCCACCAACGATGATTAATTTACTATAGTCTTTAATAATATTTAGGGCTGGCACTGATTTGGGCGTAACCTGACTAAGATATTGATCTAAATCATCAGAATTAGTATCTCGTTTGAAGCGATCGCCAATTCTCGTCAAAATACTACTGCGATCGCTAAGTAAACTCAATTTTTCTCCTAGTAGTCCTCCCTCTTCAATAATATTAATGTTGGTATAAATCTCCTTCAGTTCTCTTGGTTCGGGCATATCCAAGATTCTGATTCGATTACAGCGTTTAGTTAAATTTTCTTGACATCTTTGTTTTGTCTCTTGGACAGTGTTATCAATACTTAAACTGATGGGCGGTGCCGATGATCGATCAAATAATTCTTGCCAATTTAAGCCTAACCCTTCACAAATCTGGGCAAATAATTGCGTAGCGATCGCTTCACCCCTAAAAAATTTATTCACATACAAGCTGGCTAACTTTAACTCTAGTGCCAACCGCTCAGGTGTCATAGTTTTAGCTGCTAAAGCTAGATTTACTGTTTTAATGCCTTCAGGGGACAACCGTAGCGATCGCTCATTCATGATGTTTAACTTTAGCTAATTTCAATTACCACAACCCTAGATTTAGTTTAGCGAATAAGGGGGAAATCACTACAATAAATCAAAATTATTAGACTCTTGCAGCAGCAAAAATATAAAAAAGTTCTATCTCTAAACTAATTTCATCCTAATTTCATAATTACCTTCTAAGCTGATTTTTGGTGTTAAGTTAGAATTTACCCCGACTGCTTGAAATGTAAGTAAAGAACAATGCGAATTTTACTTGTGGAAGACGAGCCAGACTTAGGCATGGCTATTAAGCGGACTTTGTCCCAAGAAAAATATATAGTGGACTGGGCGCACGATGGTCTTGAAGCTTGGAATTATCTGGAAAGCAACTGGACACATTATCATGTAGGAATTTTTGATTGGATGCTCCCAAAACTTTCTGGGATTCAGGTATGTCAGAAATTAAGACAAAAGCAGAGCTCCTTACCAATCCTGATGTTAACTGCCAAAGATCGGATTGAAGATAAAGTCCAAGGGCTTGATGCAGGAGCAGACGATTATCTGGTAAAGCCTTTTAGGGTAGAAGAGTTATTGGCAAGAGTAAGAGCATTACAAAGGCGATCGCCCCAATTACAGACTCAGAAACTTCAAGTTGGGGAATTAGTTCTCGACTATAGCACCGCTTCAATTTCCATCAAAAAAGCAATCGTACCCCTGACAGCTAAGGAATTTCAAATATTAGAATACTTCATGCTGCATCCCAACCAAATTCTCACCCGCGACCAGATTATCAATCAAATTTGGCAAGTCCAAGCTGAACCGAGTAGTAATGTCGTAGCTGCACAGATGAGACTACTGCGTAAGAAATTAACAGAATATGGTTGTGACGATATAATCGAGACTGTCTATGGTTTAGGGTATAGAATGAATCTGAGTTCTAGCTATCAATAAGAATAATCTAAAGTGAAAAGAGAAAAGATATTCCTTACAGCGCGATCACATCTAGCAATTTGGTATGCAGGTGTGATGGGAACTATTCTTTGCATTAGCGGTATTGCCTCTTATTTAGTCATGGCTCATGCTCATTGGCAGTCATTAGATCGAGAACTCACTTCTGTAGCTGGAACTCTGCACGATACCCTAGAACCGATCTTAGAAACTTCAGGACAGATTAGTCCTATTGCAAAAAAAATATTACCGAACCTTTGCTTAGTTTTAGATCAATGCCAACCAAATACCCAACGTCACATTTTAGGGGGAGTGCATCAAGACGGCTATTATGTTCGCTTATTAAGTCTAGCAGGAAATCCACTGGCAAGCATAGGAGAGAACCCAGTAGCAAATATTTCTGTGCTTCCAGAATGGCAAGATGTGACTGACCAAAAAGGCGAACGCTATCATCAGGTCTCGCTTTTAATCACTACAGCCAATGGTCAAAATTGGGGATATATTCAAGTTGGGCGATCGCTAAATGACTACGAACGGCACTTACTCGATTCCAAATTACTCTTACTAATGGGGTTGCCAGTTGCCTTAGTTCTGACTAGCCTTGCAGGTTGGTGGTTGTCAGGTAGAGCAATGAAACCTGTCCATCAATCTTATCAACAGATGCAGCAGTTCACCGCCGACGCTGCCCATGAGTTACGCACACCTTTAGCTGCCATTCAAGCCACTACTGAATCTGTTTTACGAATGGATGCTTTATCGGAATCAGAAGCAAGAGACACCTTGAAAACGATTGAACGTCAGAATAACCGAATTTCGCAACTAGTCAGGGACTTACTTCTTCTCTCCCGAATGGATTTGAATATGTTGGCAGAAAAAGAGCAGTCATGTTCCATAAATGATATATTGAGTGACCTACAAGAAGAACTATCCGCTTTAGCAATTAGTCAAGCGATCGCTCTTAAATTAGAAATCCATGTATCTCAGCCTCTGAAAGTTGTGGGTGATGAAGAACAACTCTATCGACTATTTTCAAACCTAATTACTAATGCCATTCGCTATACTCCCGAAGGTGGAGAAGTAAACGTAACGCTCTCACGCCATGAACATTATGCCGTAGTGGAAGTCCAAGATACAGGAATTGGGATCGCTGAATCAGATCGAGAGAAAATTTTTGAACGCTTTTATCGTGTCAGTAGCGATCGCTCTCGGTATACAGGTGGCTCAGGATTAGGTTTATCAATTGCAAAAGCGATCGCCCAAAAACATAAAGGCAGTATTCAATTAAAAAGCAGATTAGAGTGTGGAAGCAGCTTCATCACAAAATTACCATTATCCATGAACTGACTACTAAAAATAAAAAAGAGAGTGAAACAGTCCCTTGGCAAAAGTGAAGTCAAAGTTAGCGTAGAACAAGGGATTGCACTATCGTATAGAGACAAAAATCCAAATGTAAAACTAAAAAAAGTAGAAGCATTTCTCAAAATGAGGTAAGACAGGAGGATGCTTAGGTTAGATGGGTTTCTCCTTATCAAGCGTTTAGAGAGGCTGCTTAACAAAATAATTCATGAGACTTCGGATGATATTAATTATTAATCATTCTTGATTGACTTAAAGGTGGAAGATTTAGATTTTGCGGTTATAGGTAGGGTGGTTTGGTGGGTTACGCCTGTGTAATTTCATCCTGATTTCATAATTGCATGTAAAAGTGTATAGATAATTATTTGAATCTAAACCGATGAAACTAAAAGCTGCTACCCTAGGATTAATTCTACTAACACTCTACATCACCTCCAGACCTTCCATAGCCCAAATGGGGAATATGAAACATGGAAATATGGGCGAGATGTCAATGGAGCTGGGTGTTGCTGATGCTAACTTTGATCTACGTTTTATTGATGGCATGACTCCCCATCATCAAGGTGCAGTAGTCATGGCAAAAGAAGCACTGCAAAAATCCAAACGTCCAGAGATCAAAAAACTGGCGGCGGCTATGATCAAAGCACAGGATAAGGAAATTGCCCAAATGCAGCAATGGAGAAAGGCTTGGTATCCTCAAGTCAGCAGTACCCCTATGGCATGGAACTCGCAAATGGGTCATATGATGTCTATGTCCAAAGAACAAAAGCAAGGCATGATGATGAATATGGATTTAGGTGCAGCCGATAATAATTTTGATCTCCGCTTTATTAATGCGATGATTCCACACCATGAAGGGGCTTTAGAGATGGCAAAGGATGCTCAGAGTAAATCCAAGCGTCCTGAAATTAAGAAACTAGCTCAAGAGATTCTCAGTTCTCAGAAAGTCGAAATCACCCAAATGCAGCAATGGCGCAAATCTTGGTATGGCAAATAGTTTAAAATCAACATAATTTGAGGGAAAATCCTATGCCTCGTCTAGTTTCAGTAGTTATCTCTAGCATTCTTATTCTCTCCACACCTACCAGTATTCTCGCCCATGTAGGACATGGAGATGAGTTCAAAAGTGGAGATACTCAGCCTATAGATGCAATCCAAGTAGATGAGAATATTGCCAAACAGATCGGCATCAAAGTTGAGTCTGTTACCAGTAGGCAATTGGAACTTGGCATCAAGACTAATGGACAAATTGAGGCAATGCCCGATCGCCAAGCTGAAATTACCACACCCATTAAAGGCAAAATTACGCAAATTCTAGTCAAGCAAGGGGATAAAGTCCAAGCGGGACAAACTTTAGCCATTCTCTCAAGTCCAGAAATTGCTGAACTACGGGTAACATCGTTTGAGAAAAGAGTAGAAGCCGAGGGTAATATGCGTGAGGCAGAGACAAATCTAGCACTAGCACAGCAAAACTATATCCGTACCCAACAGATTTCTGATGCCGAGATTAAGCAAGCTCAGGTCGAACTAAAGGTAGATCAAGAACGCTACGACCGAGACAAAGAATTATTAGTCAGAGGTGCAATTCCTAGCCGTCAAGTGATGGAATCGGAGGCGAAGGTATCAGTGGCAAAGTCTGCCCTTGCTAGAGCCGAAAGTAAATTGGAAGTATTAAAAGCAGATGCGGAAATCAAACGAGCTAAGTCAACTCTTCAAGTAGCAAAAGAACGAGTTCAGTTGAGCAGTTCCAACTACAATGCCAGATTAAATCAACTGGGAGCAAATGCCAATCCTGACGGCACGATCGCTATTACATCACCAATTACAGGTACAGTCTCCGAGCTAAAAGCCACCTTAGCAGAATCAGGGGAAGATGCAGGTAAACCCATTATGACAATTATAAATAGCGATCGCCTCTTAGCCACAGCCAATATCTACGAGAAAGACCTAGGTAAAATTAAAGTAGGTCAACGGGTGCGAGTTACAGCAGGAGGACGTAAATTTATAGGAAAAGTCAGAAACATCGGCGCAGTTGTGAATGGTGAAACCCGAATTATTCCCGTCCAAGCAGAAATTGAAAATAGTAATCGCTTGCTGACTGTCGGAATGTTTGCAGATTTAGAAATTCTCACCAATAAATCGGCTGACCCTGTAGTGGCAATTCCCACAGCAGCAATTGTGGAAGCGAATGGTAAAAATCTAGTATTTGTGCAAAATGGTAGTACCTTTCAGCCTGTAGAAGTAGAATTAGGCAGAACTTCAGGGGATTTTGTTGAAGTTACCAATGGCTTATTTGAAGGAGATGCGATCGCTACCCAAAGAGCCACCCAACTTTATGCCCAATCCTTAAGAGGTGGTACTAAATCTTCGGAACCAGATAAAACAGTCGAAACTTCTCCTAGTAATGGTTCATCTTTACCTTGGTGGGCAATGCTGGCAGTAGGTGGGATTAGTGGCGGGGCGATCGCGGCTGGGGCTTTTTGGTTAGGGCGACGGTCTAGTACCAAGATGGTAATTATTCGAGAGCCCTCCACAGTCGAGCATACTGATAGATAATAGGTATCAATAATATTTAGGTCTAGGAAAAATGGAAAATACTATAACCGCTACAAGTGAAGCAATGACGGCTATGTCTATCGAGGCATTTGAGAATCGCAAATCTTTTGGGTAAGGTATTGATAAATAATAAATTAGGTATTGAGTATGAGTATTGTTTTAGAGCGTGACACACTTCCATTAAAAAGTGATGAAACAGGTGCAATCCGTGTGGGCAACTCAAGAGTATTACTAGAAATTGTGATTCGAGCTTTTCAAGACGGGGCATCGGCTGAATCTATTGTCCAAAGATACTCGACACTCTCACTGTCAGATGTTTACAGCACAATTGGTTACTATCTAAGACATCAAGATACTGTAGAAGCATATCTTAACCAAAGAGAGAAGTTAGCAGAATCTGTCCATAAACGCTTATTAAATACCCAGCCTGATTTAAGTTCCATTCGTTCTCGTTTGTTGGCAAAAAAGCAGTCTGAATAATATGTTGAGCTTTTTAAGCGATGAAAACTTTAATGGCGATATCATCCGAGGATTATTTCTACGTCAACCTAATCTTGATTTGCTTAGAGTGCAAGATGTAGGACTACAAGAAGTAGATGACCCAATAATTTTAGAATGGGCGGTAATTAATAATCGCATTCTTCTCACCCACGATCGCGCTACCATGCCAGACTTCGCCTACGAGAGATTGAACAAGGGAAAGGATATGGCAGGAATGTTTGTGATCAATGACCGAATGCCAACTAGACAGGTGATTGATGAGTTAATTTTGCTGGTAGATTGTAGTGAGCAGACAGAGTGGAAAGATGTTATTTTATATCTTCCTATATGAATTGAATAAGGTAAGCAGACACTTATACTAATGTTTAATTATTATCAATGATTGTCTCTGCAAGCACCTTTTCGGTTTTACGATTACCATAAGTAACTAATACACTCCAATCTTTTAGAGGGATATTTGAAAAATTTACTCCATCAATAATTTTCCCTCTTAACCTACCAGCCATTGTCAAACACTTGAATGAATTTTCAGGGACTTGAAATCCAAGAATATCTACTTGACTCTGTCTCAATTTCTCTGAAAATAATTCTTTAAATTTATCTTCTCCAAATTGAGTAAACTCAAAATCAGTTTTAGGAACAGCAAGCTTAACTATTGCCTGATTACTTGGTGCGTTATTATCTGGCTCATTGTACAAACATATAGGTTCGTAATATAGCAAATGAAATTCATGATTGTTTTTTAAATAAATTCCTTTAAGTACTGCATTTCCAGTAACAACTCAGGTCAAAAAGAATTCAGACAAAAAGAGGATCATTGCGAAAGACATGTGTAAGAGCCCCCAATATACTAAGCCCTTGCGTTTTGAGGGTAGAGATATAGCCACGAATTCGAGCAAAAGCATAAGCCCCAGATTCTGAGCGGAATCCACCTGAAATCTTCTGCTTAAGCTTAGTCATTCTAATATCACGCTCCGCCAG
>CASBQR010000215.1 GCA_949127865.1 Synechococcales cyanobacterium PMM_0082 | reverse complement strand
TAAGAGAGAATCTGAGAAGTTTCTTGTCTCATATAAATCTACCCCTCTTAATCTCCCCTTGCAAAGGCAGGGCTATTTCAAAAAATAGAGAGTAAATAAAATAGTAAGTAAATAGACGCAATAAAACATCTCCAATTCAAAGTTTCAAAATAAGGGACTCCACTAAATATTACCCCAGAGGTTAGCTAAAGAGTCTAAACCAAAATGATCTTCAGTTTTCTGCCCTGAAGTTCTGAGTTCATGATCCATCAAGTTCGCAAAGTTTTAAAGCTTTGACTAAATCTTTCTTTTAAAAGGACTTGCTAATAAATTAATCCTAGATCGAACTCAAAATCTGTTTAGAAAGATCAATTTGACTAAGACTAAAACCCGCTTCATTCAAGTAATCTAAAAACCCTGCATCGGCGTATCTGCCATCTAGACTAATTGCCTGATTAAATATTTGTCTAGCCAGTTGGCGATCGCCCTGATCCCAAACTGCCATCGCCTTTGCCATGATTGGGTGGGGATTATCGGGTTCGAGTTTTATCGCAATTTCTGCATTAGCGATCGCCCAGTGCCAAAGTCCCAAACGTTGATAGGCAAGACTGAGATTGTAATAGGCAATTTCGTTATCAGGTTTGAGAATAGCCGCCCAATTATGCACACCCACTGCCTGCGCCAAATCCCCTCGCACTAAATAGACAATTCCCAAAGCATTAAAAGCCTGAACGGAAAAAGGATTGATATAAATTGCCTGAATTAGCGATCGCTCTGCTTGCTTACTTTCCCCTGCCAGATGAAATGTCCAACCCAAAATAATTCTGCCATTCAGGTCTTGGGGAGCCAGTTGTACAGATTTTTCTAAAGCGGCGATCGCCTGTGGAAAGAGCTTTTGACTACGATAAGCCAACCCCTGCTGCCGATAATAGGTAACAGAATTTTGCGCCCAACTAGCCGAAAAGGAGGAAGTTAAAAATAAACTAATCCCAACACTAGAAACCGTATTTAAAATTAGTGAAAATAATCTAGACAAAATCAGCAGAAAATCTAGGACAAATTACGATAGGCTTTGGCAACTAAAAAGTCTTCTCTAAATGTAATATTCATTGCCTCTTCGCCTTTTTGCCAGCTTACGATTACTGCCTTATCTCCAAATCTTTTATCTAATCCCAACGGAACTCCCTCAGTACCAAGTACATTCACAACTTGACGGTAGGACATCCCTCGCGATAGACAGATATAGTTCTTTTTATTCAAACCCGACCAGCCGCACCGAGATGTTGGCGTGTCTAGGGCTTGATCGTAATGTTGGGTTGGTAAAAGGGCAAGATTAACAGAGGGAACTGATAACATATCCACCGATACGACAAAGAGGAAAGCAATTAGAGCAAATGCGACTAAATCTTCAACTATTGCCTTAAACAGGTTGCGATCGTGACGGCGTTTTTGTTGGGCTACTCGATTTTCAACCCATTCTTCCCACGGAAAAGTATCAACCCAATTGACAGCAGCAATAAATTTAGCTTTAGTAAACTCTCCAGTCAAAGCCAGAGCAGTTTTGGGATTACGGACAACGATTTGGCTAGTTTTTTGAAAATTTTGTTGAACTTCGGGGTTAGTAATCCACGCTTTCGCCCTGTTTACTAATTTATTGGCTATTTTTTTGAAGTTGCCGCGGACTAATGCCGATGTTACTTTTTCTGATCTTGAAATCGGAGCGATCGCCGAAGCGGGTACATAATTTAAATCAAATTCAGTATTTAGAATAACTTCATCATTATTTAAGTCAAGCAGTTCTAATGCCACCCTGCGGACTCCAATGATGGGCAGACGGGCTAAAAATGTTTCCAGATTTTGGGTAAAAATATTCGCTTTAGTGCGATCGCGATGATTATTAATTAAAACAAATGAGATTAATAATGTTTGCTGTTCCAGCTTAAAAAGAGTCTGTTCAGGCGCAATTAGGTCGATATAATCTGAAGCAAAACTAGTGAGGACGTGCTGAAATTTTTGCCAAGACACTCTATCTTCTAAATTTAGCTTTACGTTTTTCATATCTTCGAGCCTTGCGTATACTGGTCTATAACTATCGGCGGCACAATGCACAATGCTAGTACGCTGACTAGTCAATAGTACCCAAACTCTTTAAGTTCATATCATCATAGCTAAATGCAACAACCAAAGCCAGAGAGAAGCCAAAATTTACCAAATGCAAAAGTAACCCAAAGATAAAATTTATTAACTTTACTTAGCCGCCTCTGCTCAGATGTTGGGAGTGCTAGATATTGAGAATTAAAGCAGTTGAATGTTAAGCTAAGAAAAATGATTTTTAAGTACCATGATCATTTAGGAAACTATGTCATCCGCACCCGTTACCACAATTGTCAAGATGATAGATTCTTTGCCTATTGATGTCCAAGATCAAGTAGCAGAGCATCTTCGAGCATATATTGATGATTTGCATGAGGAAATGAGATGGAATCAGTCCTTCGAGCGCACACAATCAAAACTCATTGCGGCGGCTCAATGCGCCAAGCAGGAGATCGCTGAAGGACAGGCAACGGACATGGACTACAATTTGCTATGAAGTCCGAAGTTCTTCCATCTTTTCGGGCTGAATATCGAAAATTGAATAACGAAGTTAGACAAAGTGCCAGAAAAGTATATCGATTGTGGGAAGAGAACCCTTTTCATCCATCTTTGCATTTTATGTGTATCAATAGTGATGAAGGCATTTGGTCTGTGAGGATAACACGAAGCTTTCGGACACTGGGAGTTTTAGAAGGAGACAAAGTTACATGGTTCTGGATTGGTAGCCATGCCGACTACGATCGCTTCTTTTCTTAAGTTGCAGTCCTAGGTTGCAGTATTAATTTTTTCAGTTAAGGAACTATGGGAAGTATGAATTTTGCCGAAGAACTAAATCTAACCCTACGCGCTCGTTATCCAATTATTTATATTCCATCACCTGAAGAAGAACGGGTAGAAACGGCAGTGCAGTCTGTTGCCAAGGACTTGGGGCGCAAGGTTTATATTTGGGATTTTGTGGATGGCTACCAAGGGGAAGCGAATGGGGCAAAGCGTAATCCTTTACAGGCTTTAGAATTTATTGAAAAAATTAGCGTTGGTGCAGTTTTTATACTCAGGGATTTTGATCGCTTTTTGGATGATATAGCGATCGCCCGCAAGCTCAGAAATCTCCAAAGACACCTGAAAGGTCAATCTCAAAATATTACAATCCTTGCCCCTAAAATTACCATTCCCGATCAGCTCACGGAAGTAATTACGGTTTTGGATTTCCCCCTGCCCCAAGTTCTAGAAATTCGGCAGGAAATAGCGCAAATTATCACAAATATTGGCACTAAGCTTGAGCCTAGAATTATTGATGAATTAGTGCAAGCAAGCCAAGGATTATCCCTAGAGCGGATTCGACGGGTTCTGGCAAAAGCGATCGCCGAGCACGGAGAATTAACCCCATCGGATGTGGAATTGATCTTGGCAGAAAAGCGGCAAACGATTCGGCAAACTCAAATTTTAGAATTTTATCCATCCACGGCGGAAATTAGCGATATTGGCGGCTTAGATAATCTCAAGGAATGGCTGCTACGTCGGGGTAATTCTTTTTCAGAACGGGCTAGACAATACGGTTTACCCCATCCCAAGGGCTTATTACTAGCAGGAATTCAAGGTACGGGCAAATCTTTAACCGCCAAAGCGATCGCCCACCATTGGCATTTACCTTTACTCCGCCTTGATGTGGGCAGACTATTTGCAGGGTTAGTGGGTGAAAGTGAATCCCGCACTAGGCAGATGATCCAACTCGCAGAAGCATTATCACCTTGCATTTTATGGATTGATGAAATAGACAAAGCTTTTTCCAGTAACTCTGACGGGCGGGGTGATGCGGGAACTACGGGTCGGGTATTCGGTACGCTCTTAACTTGGATGGCAGAAAAGAATTCCCCTGTATTCATAGTTGCGACTGCTAATAATATTCGCCAACTTCCTCCCGAACTTCTGCGTAAAGGGAGATTTGATGAAGTATTTTTTGTCGGACTGCCTACTCAAGTGGAAAGAACCCAAATTTTTATCGTTCATCTCACTAAATTTCGTCCTCTGAATCTCAGGAATTTTGATTGCGATCGCCTTGCTTACGAAACTCCCAACTTCTCTGGTGCCGAAATCGAACAGGCAATTATAGAAGCAATGCACTTAGGATTTAGCCAAAATCGAGACTTCACTACTGATGATATTTTAGAAGCCGTCAGTCAAATTGTCCCCCTTGCTCAGACGGCACAAAAGGAAATTCAACTCTTGCAAGAATGGGCAGCCTCTGGTAAAGCTCGTCTTGCTTCTCGGCAGAATTTATTGAATATTTAGCACTGAATTTTATTGATCGCTAAACTACTATTTCTGGAAATGCAGATATTACGCCTAGATTTAAGGCTGGCGATCGCTCGCATCTATGCTTAAATTCACACTTGATACAATTGGCACTGCCTTTGGGGAGTTGGGGAAAGTAGTTAGTTCTTTTAGCTTCCGTCATTTCTCTTAAAATTTGGGCTAGTTCTTGATGGGTTTGTTGGTGATCTTGAAGATTGTAGGCGATCGCTACGGTGGTAGCAGTATTTGCGAACCAATAGGACATGGATAATTGCTCGGGCAAATAGTTGGTAGTTGCAGCCAGAATGTATAGGTAAAGGCGAGTTTGCCAATTGGTCTGCAATAGATCTGGAGCAATTGGTTGATTATGGGTTTTCCAATCTAAAATCTGAGCTTGATTTGTACCTAAAATCAGTAAATCGTATATGGCGGTGAGAATATAAGTATCTTGGGATGGGGGTTTATAGCTGCGGAGGTGTTCGGGATAGCGATCGCCCTTAATCATGATGGGAGGATTATGCTCAAACGCTCTGATCCAACTTTGTAACTGCATATCACTAGCAGCTAAATTCGTAATATCTAAACCTAGCTCTCGTTGTTGCATCAATAGGTGAAATCTACTGCCTAGCTCCATCTTGGTATTTGATCCCGATGGCAAATGCAATTTATCTAAGACTTGATGCTGAAATTTACGGGGGCAGGTTTGCCATAGATTTAGAGTGGATTGGGATATCTGGGCGATCGCAGCATTTGTCATGATTTTGATTGTAAACTGAACCGATCATTAACTATTTGACCACCAAAAGCTGTACAAATTTAGTGTAAATGTATCTTAATTCATCAAAATTAAAAAATATGGCACTAACCACCGAAAAAATCACAGTTAGACTGACTTCAGAGCAAATTAAAAAACTCAAAGACCTAGCTAATGACCAAGGCATAACTGCAACAGCCGCACTCCAAAGAGCAATTGAAACCGAAAATTTTATTCGTCAGGAAATAAAAACAGGAGCCAAAATTCTTGTCCAACATCAAAATAAAGAAGTTCAACAAATTATTTTTAGGTAAATGCACTTAGAACCTGAATCAGATCAAAGTTCTCTAGATGATCTTGATTTAAAAAACAAAACAGAGAAGAATTTGAATCCTACGGCTTTAGCCCCAGAATTAGAGAATTTTGATCTTCAAATTTCCCAAGAAAAAGCAAGAGTAGGTATCTTAAAGAGTCTAATATGGCTGTTGATAGGCTCTGCTATTGGTGTGGCTGCTTATATTTGTATATCTTTAGGCGTAGCATTTTTTATTACCAAAGATATAAATGCTGCTCTAGAGAATGGCAGAGAACTGATTACATTGATCTGGACTTCTTTAGTCACTCTCACTAGTGGCGCACTTGGTTTTTACTTTGGGAGCAATACCGAAAGAAGGAAACCGTAGTTTACTTTACTAAGTGAGAATTCAAGGTAGCGAATTGGGATCTAGAGTAATGCGATCATCAAACATAAAACATTCACCTTGCCACAGACTATCATCCGCAGGAACTTCTTCTAGATATTTCAAAATGCCGCCTTTGAGGTGATAAACCTCAGCAAAACCCTGCGCTAACATATATGCACTAGCCTTTTCACAGCGAATACCACCTGTACAAAACATAGCGATTTTTTGCTTAGGATCGGATAAATGGGTCTCCACATAACTGGGAAATTCACTGAAAAAATCTAAATTTGGATTAATTGCACCTGTAAACGTGCCATGCTCAACCTCATAGATATTTCTAGTATCAATTACCAAAACATCTGGATCGTCAATTAAATTATTCCAATCCTTTGCTTCCACATATTTGCCGACGGTATGGCTAGGATCAATACCTGAAATCCCAAATTTGACAAGTTCAGTTTTTAAGCGCACTCGCAATTTATTGAAGGGCATAACCTGAGCGGAGGATTCTTTATGTTCTAGTTTTTCTAGAAGTGGGAGCGATCGCAAATAATAAAGTAAAGCATCAATCCCCTCACGACTCCCCGCAATAGTAGAGTTTATGCCTTCAGGTGCTAGTAAAATTGTGCCTTTGAGTTGATAGCGATCGCCCAAGGATTTTAAGATTGCCCGTAGTTCCTTAAAGTTAGAGAGAGCGGTAAAATGATAGAAGCAAGCTACAACGATATGGTCAGGGGTATTTAAAAATTTTTCCATGACAAAATTAGTGAATTTTTGCCCACGCACCCCAACTACCTGTTCCTTTACTACCCCAAAACCTCGACTTTTGAAAAATGCCCTTGCGGTAATACTTGCCTCTGTATATAGCCTAGATAACCCCAATTCTAAAGCTTTTGTCTCTAGAGTTTGATAAATCCTTGTGCCTACACCTTGGCGTTGATAGTCCTTATGACAATAAAAGCAATCAATATGTCCATTCGCTTCTATTTCCCCAAATCCAATTATTTCCTCTGCTTCAAAAGCCACATAGGTAAATCGATTTGCACAAACCTTTGTCCAATCACGGAAATGCAAATCTTCAGGAGCCCAAGCATTAACTTGATCTAGAGAATAATCACGAATATTAACTTCACGCACTGGGTCATGAAAAATCTGGGCTAAGCGATCGCTATCTTGAGGTTCAAATAATCGGATTTCCACTTAGAAATAATTCCCTTCCCGTAAAATACTATTTTATCCATCAAACTTCGCAAAAAAACTTATCCTTCCACCCCAAAAGACATACCAAAGAACGAGCTAAGGAAAATTTACTTGAAACTGGGTTTTCTTCTTAAATTCAAATGCCCCAGCAATAGAACCCCAAACTCGCTCATCGGTACTTGGATCGTAACCTCGATCTAAACTACTAAAATGAGTTTCACTAATTTCAAATTCACTAGCTAGGTATGTTTCTTGTCCATTACGGTTAACCATGCAGCCCTTACCAGCTTCCACTGCCCCTTGAAAAGAGTTCTGAGGTGTCAGTTTTACTAGCATTTTACAGCCCGTTAGTTTATCAATATCTACTAGTTGGAGCGATCGCAATTTTTCTGGTTCACGACTAGCCCCAAAATAGGCAACGGTATCTTTAATTTTATAGTTTTCAATGAAAATAGGAGACTGAGGATCGCCTGATAGTAGTAATTGCAAAATCGCAGTGCGGTAGGGTCGATTTAGCTCATAATCGTATGCCTGTTCAGAATATAGCCAAATTCCTTCTTGACTTAAAGGCAGAGGTAAGGGGCGAATACAAACTCGAATATGGGCAAAAAATGGTGGATTCTCGATCGCTTGCTCCCAATTACTAAAATCCCCTGCCATCCAAGTTGCAAGGGTTAATAAATCTTTCTGGCTAACCATAGCTAATCTCTTTTTTTGGTTGTAATTAATCTCTAAAAGCAATTCTGCCTTGCTTTGGTAAGTTAAAAATAGCAAAAACAGCAAAACAAATTAAGTAAACGATTAAAGCCACGATCGCCCCAAAGGCTAGGGTATCGACATTAACTCCGTTATGAAAAATCGCCTTAAATTGTAAGGGAGCTTCCAATAAAATCTTACAACTATCGTCTAGCTGTTCCGCAGAAGTAAATCCGCATTTAAGAAAACCTACGCCAAATATTGTCCCGATCGCACAGTAGATTGCCATTGCCCAGCGCCAACTTGTATAAATTAGCGATAATTTACCTTTGCTGCGATCGATATCTTCATTGAGGTCTTGCCAAAACCAGAGAGATACAGGCATTAAGATTCTGGCTGCCCAACCCGTTAAAAAGCCAATGGGCAAGGATGCCATCAACAAATAAACGGTAATTGCTAGTAAAAACGAGACTCGCCAATAAATAGTGAGCGATCGCAGGACAGAAGAATTTTTATCCTTATAAGCCCAAAATAAAAGTAATAACGGCGCAATTACAGTAAAAACTACTGCTAGTCTAAAATCTAACCAAACTAGCGATCGCAATACAGAATTGTCCATAATTGGGTTATTAATGCTATGAGCTATCAAAAGGGCGAACGATGGGAATTGAACCCACGAATGGAGGTACCACAAACCTCTGCCTTAACCACTTGGCTACGCTCGCCATAGATTTAATAGAATAACATTTGATTGCTAAAATTTCTATAACCTGAGCTAAAAATCTCAAAAAATATTTATAAAACCTATGCAAGAGCCGCCAGAAGATGATCTCAGCCTCGCTGCCGAATTAGTAGATCGGGGTAAAACCCTATTTGAGCTAGAAAAATATACAGAAGCGATCGCCCAGTTTGAACAAGCGCAAAGATTAATTTTCCAGCATCCTTTTGCTACACAACTATCCCTAGGTGGGGAAGTGCAAATTTGGTTGGCAAATACCTATGATGTTTTAGGTGAGACCCAACGGGCGATCGCAATTTGTCAAAGCATACTCCAGCACCCAGATCGTCAGATTTCTAAGCAGGCAAATTTCTTGGTGAGTATATTTTCGGCTTTAGAACTGAAACCAGTTGCTGACGTTACTTCGACCTTGCCAAACTTAGCCAATATAGATAAATCTCAATTAACAAAATCCTACTCTAGTCATAACCATAGCGAAAATTTATCAAAAAATGCTCCTAAAGCAGCGATCGCTCCCATAGCATCCAGTCATCCCCACAATCTCAAATATTTTTTGATCTGGGCGAGCATATTAATTATTATGGGGACGTGGGGAATATGGTTGTATAAATTTGCCTAAATTCTATAAGCTTGAATCGCAATTTAATTGATTAATCACTGGTTAATTTTTTTTACTAACTTTCAATTATCAAAAAAATGCCGATAACTATAAGTGAATCTATTTTTAGACAAACCGTACAATACTTAACAAGTCAATCTAACAATGGCGATCGCCCAGCTCAAGAGTTATTAAAGATCTGGCAAAGTGTCCTACCCAATAGTGAAGCAATTCCTGACTTTGATCGTCGCCTATTTACCACATGGCAAGAACTTGCAGATTTACAAATAGGTGAAAATTGTTGGAGCTATCCTGTTCCTATTGCTGATATTGCCGAAAATTTATCTGTATCTATTGAAAACTTAATTCAGCATTTAGAAACTACTCAAATTCAGAGCTTACAACTGCTTTCAGGACGGGGAATAAATTACATAATTAAGTCTAATCAGGTTGGAGATTTAGCTTTTCATTCTGCTCCCAATTTCTCTAAGTCTCCTACCGACCTTCGCAAAGGTAATGAAACTGTGTTTAAGGTTGGCGATCGCATTAAAGTCAATGGCAATAGACCGCAATATGCCAATCAAACTGGCACAATTGAGCAAGTTATTAGTGTGAGTTGTCGGATCAAATTTGATAATGATTGGATTGCTTTTCTTCCGAACCATTGTTTAGAAAAAATCTAAGTAAATTTTTAGATATTTTACTTTGACCTTTTACTTACCTAAACCTAGGGAGTCGATTAAACCTGAATACATCCCTTAAAATCTTGTATTCCATCTTATAGGTTTCTTACTTTCTTAGTTTAATTTTAGATCAAGTTACCAAATCTGGCTAGACAGACTAGAACTTAGTAAATAGAGAAATTGTAGGTGAGCGATGCAAACATTAACAATGGAAGCTAAAAATAGTGCGAAAAGTAATGGCATTGATACTGAAATTAAAAATATCAAGCCCTCAACCCCCTCTTCCCTTCAAATCATCTTAGCCGAATCTAAGATTGAAGTGAGTCAGTTACTTATGGATGAGATCAAAAAAGATAATCATACTATTATTATTTGCACAAACATTGACCAACTAAATCATCAATCTTCTCAATTCAAACCTGACATCCTCATTATTGGAACCTTACAAGAATTTAGTTGTTTAGAAGTGCATCGTCAATATTCCCGAAAATGGGAAGGACTCCCAATTATTTTATTGGCTCCAATGGTAGATGTCCACGAATATTTCAGAAAATGGGCGATCACTAGAGGTGTTTATGATGTGCTGAGTAGCTATCCCGAAAAGCTTCATATCTTGAGAGAAAGTATCCAAGAAATTGCCGAAACTAAACAATTCATGCAAATCAAAGGAGAATCTATAACAGAAGCTCCGCAGAAAGCAGAAGTAGTTGCCGAGCCGATCAGTTCTCCTGTAAATATCGCTCCAACTATCTCCCTAAAAGAAATTCTTAATGGCTTTGATCAATCTCCAAACTCAGAGCCAGATGTAAAGCCAAATTCATTATCAGTCCCCGAAATCCTGCCTACACACACTGAAGTTCTAGCAGCACTGCAACAAATTACCTCAAACAGTATGAATTATTTTGGCGGCATGGCGATCGCTAACTATTGGAAAAAATCTCAATCTCTAACAGTCATAGAACATCCTTGGCTTTCATGTTGGACTATCGATTATCGGGGGGCGATCGCCTACTTTAGTTCAGAAATACCGCCCGAACAACTTAATTCTGAACAATTTGCTAGTCTGCAACTATGGGTTCATAGATTTCTAAGTGAATGCGATCGCATCATAGGTGGTTACGAGCAAATGCTAGGACAAATGGATATTTCACAACAGGTTCGGCAAATCATTTCTATCGCTTAATAAGCAGAAAAGCAGAAAGCAACTGAAAATATTACTGAGAATATTAAGCTATGACTCAAACTCTATCAGAAAAATTAACCTCGTTCTCTAATCCCATGAATGATGCAGATTCAATCCTTGCGCTCCAAATTGATGGAGAATTAACCACTACTCGTAAAGGAACTCGATTATTAAGTGCCCTATTAGCTAACCATGTCAAAGTATTAAAAGCCTGTGGAGGGCAAGGCAGATGTGCGACCTGTCACGTTTTTATCCAGAAGGGTATGGATTGCCTTACACCATATACAGAGCAGGAAATCATGACCCTAGGTTTGATGAAAATCGAACAGCCTAATGCTCGCCTTGCTTGTCAATGTATGGTTCTAAGAGATGGAGTTTCCTTAGAGGTTCCCAAAGGCAAATACGTCGGTTCAGAAACAGAATTAGAATCCCTTGTAGGCAAAAAAGCCCAACAATCGATTTTTCATCCGATTACTGGTGAAACCTTGGTCTATGAGGGAAAGCTAATCCTGCGTACTGCTCTCCAAAGGATGCAAGCTGCTAATCAACAATTTGACCAAGAAATGAATCTTTTATTATCACGCAAATCAAAAAAGGACAATTAAGCGATGAAACAAATTATAGAAACAAGAACTTTCGAGACCCAGCCAATTGCCATAAGATCACCATGGGATGCTGCTCACTTCAACCACCGTACTTTTTTCAACTTTGATCGGGCAAAGGGAGAGGTTATTGATTATCACCAACAGCGCAATCTGATTGTTGGGGAAGACTTTATTGTGTCGTTACTTAACGGCTTAGAACATGAAGTTGGTGATTCTGCAGGTTTATTACTTTACATGATTGGCGAAAATTGGGGGAAACAAGATGCGATCGCTTTTGACGACTGGTTCGATAAATACTACAACTTGACCCTACAAACAGCTAATCTTTCCTTTGCCATGGAGACATGGTGGTGGCCCTTCAGAGCTCAAGGTTGGGGAACTTGGAACCTAGACTTGAACTCCCTTAAAGACGGATTTATCTTTGTGGATCTATTTGACTCAGCCGTCGCTAAGACCCTTGGCTATGTGGGTAAGCCCGTCTGTCATCTCTATGCTGGTATGCTAGCAGGTTTCTTTAGTGCCGCCTTTGGCAAAAGCCTTAGTAGTACAGAAATTCAATGCTATGCCATGGGTAATACATATTGTCGGTTCCTAATCGGCTCGGAAAAGCGGGTCAGTGCCACAGAATTCTGGCTCTCTTCAGGTGCCACCGCCTCTGATATTGAGAAAAAGTTCAGAGCAGAAGAAATTCCCGTCGAAGTTGAATTGTTACTAAGAAATTAGTTTAAAGATATTAATTACAGGAATTAGTAAAAAGGACAAATCATGAGAAATAATCGCGATCGCAGCTTAATAAAAACATTTGCAAGCTGGATTAAAGGAATTTGGGGGAGTTTTAGTCGCTTTATTGGACGCTTAACTCGCCCTAACCGAGGGAGAAGAGTTAACGTTGAAATGAAATCAGAAGAGTCTTCATCCTCACCAGTTAGGGGTCTTAGACAATTCTCCAATGCCGAATCTCTAACCATTGGTGAACTAATGGGAAAGGTACAGTGGAATACAACTACACCCACTAGCAAAGCAGTTTCTACGCCAAATGTTAAAACAATCCGCAATCAGATTAATTGGGATTAATAATCCTTCTCAACCACCGAAAACACCAAAAATTAACTAATAATCAAAAAAAAGGAACAAAATCAATGATTACTCTATTAGAAAATATACTTAAAAGAAATGATGGAACATACATGAATGCTCAGGATTTAGAACTTATTGACAAATCTCTAGCTTCTTGGAATTCCCGTAAACAAGCCTACAATGCTATAGAAGCCAAAGAAACTGAAATCATTAGTGTAGCATCTGATTCCATGAGAAAGGGTACTCATTTTGAATCAAGTCCAGTTGACAAATTAGGAATTGATCGATGCAAAAGAGACATGACAATGGGGTTGCGTTTGAGTGCCCTTGCCATGCTTTTAGAAGATCCAGAAATGTTCAAAGATCGAATTCTTTACTGGCAGCAAAATGTTTTTCTAGCAATGAAGCTTACCAACTATATGGGCTATAAGTATACTGGAGATGCAATCAAAGGTTTATTACCTAAAGCTCAGGCAGATTTAATTACTCCATATTTGCAAATGGCACACGCAATGATGAGTGGAAAGTAAGAGAAATATCAAAACCAAAAAAGTTTAACAGGGTATGTCTGATGCGGTTATGCCCTTAATTTTCACTTCCTTCAGTAATTATAAAATCTAAATAGGAAACCAAAGACGATGACATCAACCAAAACCTCAAAAGAAGCAATCCCCCTCAACTACTTCACTCCAAAGGCATATATCCAATCTGATGCTTCGTCGGGGCTACTATCCACTCGGCAAGGTAAACGTTTAATTGCCGTGCCAGCCATACTCCTCAACAGTATCCAGACTACTTTATTAAGTGAAGCAGGAGAAGCCGCTTCTATGGCTTTTTATACCTTCGGATCTGGTTGGGGTAAGTCTTTTTATGAAAGAACGCACCAAGAGATTGAAGCATATTATCAAGTCCCAATCTCCCAGATGAATGCAACTGAATATTTTGCTACCCTTCAAGAGCTTTGGGGAGTGCATGGTTTAGGCAAGATCAAAGTTGATTTTTCCTATGCCAAATTAGGACTGTTGTTAGTAACTATTGAAAACTCTGGCATATCCAAGATTACGACTGAAGTAAACTCAAAATCATTTAGTCTAGAAGCGGGTTTATTAAGTGGATGGTTCTCTGCCCAATGCCATCAGGATTTGACCGCCCAAGCCACTGATTGGCATGAACAAACTGATCAAACGCAATATCTAATTGGAGCAAGAACTCAAATTGAAGTAATTGCAGAACAAGCGATCGCCAAAGGTATTAAAACTTCTGAAATTCTAACGAATATCCTCCAATCAGATACTTAAATTTCGGACTAGAAGCAGTCGCAGCTTTAGCTAGAGAGACCTTAATCCGTATATCTGCACCAGTCATTCCATCTCACAAAATATAAATAGATCTTCCTTAAGAAAGACTTAGATAATGATTATAAAAAATGCCCACATCCTCATAGTTGATGATGATGAATTTAACCTTGAATTACTATCCCTCGTATTAACTGGTCAGGGATATGAAGTCACCACCCTAAATAACAGCAAGCTCGCCCTGACGAAGGCTAAATCTGACTCACCAGATTTAATTTTGCTAGATGTAAATATGCCTGAAATGAGTGGATATGAAGTTTGCTCCCAACTAAAAAAATGTGAAGAAGTTAAGGATATTCCTGTAATTTTTATCACTGCTTTAGACGATGTATTAGATAAGTTAGAGGCATTTTCAGTTGGCTGCGTGGACTATATCAATAAGCCCTTTGCCCTTGTTGAAGTGTTAGCGAGAGTTGAGTCTCAGTTAAATATCCGCCAACTTCAATCCCAACTGCAACAAAAAGCTAAATCTCTTGAGATTGAAAATGAATTTTTACAGAATAGAGTATGCGATCGCCTTGGATTTGATCACGAACTTTATAAAGACCTTAGAGTTGCCCAAGCCCAGAACCAACTACAACTCTATTATCAACCCATCATTAATTTTGATACAGGTGAGATTTTAAGCTTTGAGGCACTATTGAGATGGATACATCCCGTGCATGGCATCATATCCCCTACAGATTTTATTCCCCTTGCCGAAAGTACAGGACTAATTATACCCATTGGTTTCTGGGTCATTGAGCAAGCGATCGCCCAGCTTAGTAATTGGAATCAGCTATTTCCTGAGTATGCAAATTTATCCATTACTGTGAATGCTTCAGGATACCAGTTGCAAGATGATTCTTTATTCCGTCATACCCAAAATGCCTTACAAGCAAGTAATGTAGATCCGCAAAAGTTGAAACTAGAAATTACAGAAAGCGTCTTAATGAGCGATCCTGATACTGCTATAAAAGTTCTCAATCGATTTAAACAGCTTGGTGTGCATTTATATATTGATGACTTTGGTACGGGTTATTCCACCCTATCCCGTTTATATGATTTTCCAGTGGATGTCTTAAAAATAGATCGGTCTTTTGTCAATGACGGACAATGGACAATGATTGAAGCTATTACCAACCTAGCAAAAACTTTAGGTAAAGATATAATCATCGAAGGAATTGAAACCATAGAACAGCTAACCATATTAAAAAATATTGGTTGCCATAAAGGACAAGGTTACTACTTTTCTAAGCCATTGGATGCCGTCAAAACTACTAATACACTTAAGCGAACTCTGGCAATTAAAACCCCAGAAATTTTTGGAGTTCTTGTGTAAAGTTAATGATTTGGTTAAGCAATCTAAGCTGGATGGTAAATCTGCTCTTGAACCATCAGTGATTACTAAGTTTGAGCTAGAGTTTCAGACAATCATTGATTCTGGATATAAGTCCAATCCTGAACCAGAAATTAATCCTGATTTACCAATAGGTATAAAATAGAACCAGCTAACTAGAGGTACTAAAAATGAGCTTGATTTTAAATATCCTTTGGCTAATCTGTGGAGGCTTTATAATTGGCATTATCTATATTGGCGGTGGACTACTCCTATGCCTAACCATTGTTGGCATTCCTTTTGGACTGCAATGTATGAAGCTAGGTGCCGCAACTATGACTCCCTTTGGCAAACAGTTAGTGGAATCACCTTTTGCCTACAGACCTTTAAGTAGCATATTTAATATTATTTGGGTAGTATTTTTTGGAGCAGCGATCGCTTTAACTCACATCGCCCACGCCATTCCTTTATTTATGTCCATTATTGGTATCCCCTTTGGGATTCAGCATATTAAGCTTGTCCCCTTAGCACTTTTTCCGTTTGGACGAGACCTACAATAAAAGCTTTTAACTGTAACTAATGATCTCTCAACTTTAGATACTCCCTTCCTACTGTAAGAATATAGTTAATTAAACTGGGAAGGGCATATTTAGGGAGAACTAAACAGTTTGCCATTAGGCATAGTCGCACCAGTAAAATCAACACCATCTAATTTGGCACCGCTAAAATTAGCTTTTGACAGATTTGCCCCTATTAATATTGCCCCTGTCAGATCTGCACCTTTGAGGACTGCTCCAGTCAGGTCGGCATTACTAATATAAGCTGATGTTAAATTAGCTCCACTTAAAATTGTGCCCGTAAGATTGGCATTACTAAGGTAAGCTTCACTCAAATTAGCATCTTGGGCATTAGCTTGATCTAAATTTGACTCCCGAAGATCTGCTTGATAAAAATTGGCATTAATCAAGGTTGCCTTACTTAAATCCGCCCCCGTGAGATTGGTAGTATTAAGAAATGCGCCTGTGAGATTAGCCTGTCTGAGATCAACATCAGTCAAAATTGCCCCAATTAAATTTGCACTACTTAAATCAGCTTTACTTAGATCAGCCAGATGCATATTTGCCCCGCTCAAATCCGCTTCACTGAGATTAGACATACTGAGATTAGCAGAAGTAAAATTGGCTTTATTTAAGTAGGAAGCACTAAGATTAGTTCTGACTAAAATGGCTTCAGTTAAATTAGCATTACTAAAATTAGCTCTACTAAAGTCAGATTCACTAAAGTATGCTCCAGATAAATTCGCCATAATAAAATTGGCAGCGATCGCTACGGCATTACCCAAATTTGCCCTAGAAAGATTGGATTCACTTAAATAGGAGCCACTTAAATCTGCCATGATAAAGTTGGCCATACTTAGATTGGCATTAATCAAGCTAGCTTCTATAAGGTTGGCTTTACCTAAAATTGCCCCACTTAGGTTAGCTTTACTCAAATTCGCTCTACTCAAATTTACACATCTCAGATTAGCCAGACTCAGATTAATAGAGACTAAAGTTGTGGCACTGAGATCCGCATTCGACAAGTCAACCTTGCTCCGAAAAACCTCTAACCGCCAGTTATTCCAAATATGAATCCCCTGTTTGATTAGGTTTAGTTGTTCTGCGTTTGCCATAACAGAGGTTTTTGTATGTAGAACAAATTAGTTTTGATATTATGCATCAATTGCAAGGTAATCAAGAGTATTTTTACAACACATTAACTTACAACACACTAACTAATTTAATGATTCTGTAAAACTTTGATATTGTACCTAAACTCAATCTTACCCGCTAACTTTTTTAAATATTCAACTACACTATCTTTAAGGCGATTTCTAGGAAAGTTTCTACCTCTAAAGATTGTGTAGATAGCTGATCGGAGTCGCAGCCATCGGGGTAAATTATTTTTAAGAAATCTCCTAAGTACTTAGTTAATCTACAAATTTGGGATAAGGGGCTAGAATGTAAAGGTTTGTTGAGATAAATAACCCTGTGTCTGCTGCTCTCCCTTCCCCAGCCACTTTTGAACCAACTTCTCAGCCTGAGCCGAGATTTTTTGCAACTGAATCCAATTCATCTAAGTACCGTTGGAGCCGAGACAATTATTCTCCACTTGCCCGCAGTATAGATATATGGCGAACGATGTTTACCCTAGTTCTTTTCTCTTGGCTGGATGCTGGAAATTGGAGCTATGTTGGCGGTAAAACTCCCGAAAAAGTTAAAACCCGCAGCCGCAGTCGGGCAATCTGGCTTAGAGAATCAATGCTCCAACTAGGTCCAACTTTTATTAAGGTGGGGCAATTATTTTCCACAAGAGCTGACCTTTTCCCTGCGGAATATGTAGAAGAATTATCAAAACTGCAAGACCGAGTTCCAGCCTTTAGTTATGCTCAAGCTCAAAAAATTACAGAAACCGACCTAGATAAAACTATTGCGGAAATGTATAGGCATTTTGATCCAGTCCCGATCGCTGCGGCAAGTTTAGGGCAAGTTCATAAGGCACAGTTACATTCTGGCGAAGAAGTAGTTGTCAAGGTTCAACGTCCAGGCTTACTCAAGCTTTTTGCCATTGACCTCGGTATTCTCAAACAAATTGCCCAGTATTATCAAAAGCATCCAAAACATGGAAAAAATCGTGACTGGATGGGAATTTATGATGAATGCCAGCGAATTTTATACCAAGAGGCGGACTATCTCAATGAAGGGCGGAATGCTGATACCTTTAGACGTAATTTTCGCAGTAGCGATCGCATTCTTGTTCCCAAGGTTTATTGGCGCTATACTTCCAAACGCATTCTGACCCTAGAGTATCTACCAGGCATTAAAATTAGTGATTACTCCGCCCTTGAAGCCGCAGGTATAGATCGCAAAACTATTGCCCGTCTTGGAGCAGAGGCATATTTGGCTCAACTTTTAACCGACGGCTTTTTCCATGCTGATCCGCACCCTGGCAATTTAGCAGTTACGCCCGATGGCTCTTTGATTTTCTATGATTTTGGCATGATGGGGCAGATTCAACCCCTGACTAAAGAAAAATTACTCAAAACTTTTTTTGGGATTGCCCAAAAAGATGCTGATATTGTGATTTCATCTTTAGTGGATTTGGGGGCTTTGGAAGTTTCTGGTGATTTAGCCCCTGTGCGCCGATCTGTGCAGTTTATGCTAGATAATTTCATGGGTAAGCCTATGGAAAATCAATCAATCTCAGCAATTAGTGATGATTTATTTGAGATGTCATACTCTCAGCCCTTTCGCTTTCCTGCGACATTTACCTTTGTGTTGCGGGCATTATCAACCCTTGAGGGACTAGGAAAAGGACTCGA
This sequence comes from Synechococcales cyanobacterium PMM_0082, assembly GCA_949127865.1. GTDB lineage: Bacteria > Cyanobacteriota > Cyanobacteriia > Pseudanabaenales > Pseudanabaenaceae > PCC-7502. Next base: position 10,936 of record CASBQR010000215.1, on the reverse strand, counting down.
TCCAGATTTTAACTTTATGGAGGTGGCAAAACCCTTTGCTACAGATCTTATGGGAAATAATAATGGTGGTTTAGTTGGTGATTTTCTGGGTGAGTTTGGTAAACAAGCAGCCCAAGCGGGAAATACGGCTTTTAATCTACCTCGCCGTGTCGAAGAAACTATTGTCAAGTTAGAGCAGGGTGATATTAAAATCAGGGTGCGATCGCAGGAAACTGATCGACTCTTGAGACGCATTGGCGGCATTGGTACCAGTGCTATTTATGCAATTATTGGTATTGGCTTCATTTTAATTGCTACCATTTTATTTGTGACAGATTGGTATTGGTTAGCAGCGATCGCTTTAATTTTAGGAAGTGTATGTATAATTACTACCTTAAGGATGCTAATCCGCATGGATCGAGCGGAAAAAATGTTTTAGGTAATTTGCACTTCTAAGAAGGCTATGGAAAATCTATGAAACTAGTATTTGCAGGCAATACCGATGTGGGCTGTGTCAGATCAGCAAATCAAGACTGTTATTGTATTGATGCCGATGGTCGATTTTTTATCGTTGCCGATGGTATGGGTGGTCATGCTGGTGGAGAAGAAGCTAGTCGCATTGCTGTAGATGTAGTGAAAAGCTACTTAGAGGCTAAATGGGATCAGAAACTCAGTCCTCAAGATCTGCTCCAAGGTGCAATTTCCCTTGCTAATGAAGCCATCTTAAAAGATCAAGAATCTAACTCTGTTCGCCGCGATATGGGGACAACGATCGTGATAATCGTATTTATAGAAAGCCAGCCTTGGTACTGTCATATTGGTGATTCCCGTTTATATCAATTGCGTGGTGCCAAGCTTGAACAAATTAGCCAAGACCATACTTGGATTGCTAAAGCGATTCAATCAGGGACTGTAGATATAGAAGAAGCTCGTTCCCATCCTTGGCGACATATGTTGATGCAATGTTTGGGGCGAGAAGATATTGAAAAAATTACAGCCGCTAAAGTTGATTTTCAATCAGGCGATCGCCTTTTAATTTGTAGTGATGGTTTAACTGAAGAACTAAGTAATGAGCACATTGCTAATCAGTTAGAGACTAGTCGTTCCTGTGAACAAGCAGCTATGGCTTTAATTAATGAGGCTAAAGCCAAAGGTGGAAGAGATAATATTACGGTCGTGATTATTGCCAGTGATATGTTAGATCATTCCACAGAAGTGAGTGATGCCATAGAAGCTGAAGCATAGGTCGCTATGACAACAAATCCATTAAATCCTAAAGAGTGGTACTGGGTTCAGGGAGTTTTAACTTGTAAATTACTCTCTCCTTGGCAGCATGGGTTTTTTACCAGATCGCACGCTCCGCAGTTACCTCAAGATTTAAGTAAATGTTTTAGTTCTGAATCAAAGGCATTTCACGCTAAACAAGTACATGGTGATCGTATTGTGAACACCTTAGAATTTACAGGCGATCGCTTACCTGAAGCCGATGGTGTATTTACTTCGCAACCATCTACCTCGGTCTGGGCTTGTTCCGCAGATTGTGTACCGATTTTAATTGGCGATCCTGTACTCCAAACTGTTGCCGCAATTCATGGCGGGTGGCGGGGTACAGCTCAGGGTATTTTAATCAAGGCGATCGCCAAATTTATTGAGCATGGCAGTGATTTAGCTAATTTGCTGATTGCCCTTGGTCCAGCGATCTCAGGTGAATCCTATCAAGTGCAAAATGAGGTTGCCGATCAAGTTTTAACCACAATCAAAAAACCAGTTGGCGTATCACCTGACGCTAAATTAGGGCATTGTCGTCTTGATATTCGCCTAGTGCAGCAGCAACAATTATTGGAATTAGGTTTAACCACCTCGCAAATAGCGATCGCCCCTTTTTGCACATTTCAAACCCCTCAGCATTTTTTCTCCTATCGTCGGACTACTTTAGTAAAAGAAAAAAGTAACGGACTAGAACACCCAAAACCACAAATTCAATGGTCTGGAATTAAATCCAATTGATCTCACCCTAATACTTTTTTTGTTTCCCTTAGCTACCGTAACCAAACACTTGCTAAAGGGTAGGGAACCATAGCTGATAGCGAGTATAGAATTTACAACTTTATTTATAGAAGAAAAAGCATAAATTAAGTTACCCCTATTTAAAAATTGCCTAAGGTGTTAGCAGCTACAAAATAAATACACAAGAATTGGTAGGATTAAAAATCTAAAATAAAGCTGTTTTTATTGACATAAATCCGTAATCTTAGGAGTTGACCAGTTTGATCCCACTTAGCCTTTTGATTATCGCTAATAATACTAATCTTAGTTCTTTACTAAGTTGGCACCTAAAACAAATTGGTTATTCTGTCAATCAAAGTACAGACTTAACTCAAGCAAAATTGCTAATTCAACAATATCAACCTAGTATTACGGTTCTGGATCTGGATATGTGTAATGGTAGTTTAGATTTTTGCCATTGGTTATCTAAACAGAAGCGCAGTATTATATTTCTAATCTCGACTCGTCATTCAGAAATGCAAGTAGTGGCAGGTTTAAAGGCAGGAGCAGATGACTTTTTGGCTAAACCCTTTGGCATTCAAGAGTTTTTAGCCCGTATAGAAGTTTTAACAAGAAGATTAAAACCAGTAGCAACATCTGCTCATTTAGACTATGGACACTTAAAAATCGACTTAATTCAGCGCCGTGTCAGGCTTAAAGGTAGCATTATTGATTTAACTCCCCAAGAATTTATTTTACTTTATGTCCTAGCGCAGGCAGAGGGAGAGCCAATTAGCCGCAGTGACCTTTTACAAAAAGCTTGGCCCGATGAAGTGAATAATCCCCGCACCGTAGATACCCATATTTTGTCCCTCCGCAAAAAAGTTGAACTAGACCCTCAGCAACCTAAGTTAATTCAAACTGTGCGTAATGTTGGCTATCGGTTTAATATAGATGCTATTTTGGGGCGATCGCCAACTAACTTAACTAATGCGCCTATAGCTGCAAATAACGCCACCGTACTTAAAACTGATCTGTCCCGTCAATTACTCCGCAACCACTGATAAATTAGTTCTGCGCTGATGCCTAACGATCGCCTGTAATCCCAAACGATAGCTATCTACCCCAAACCCACTGATTTGCCCGATCGCCACAGGGGCAATAAAAGAATGATGCCGAAACTCTTCTCTTTTATAGATATTACTAAGATGGACTTCGACTGTAGGAATATTTACAGAGGCGATCGCATCTCTAATTGCCACACTAGTATGGGTAAATGCCCCAGGATTAATCACAAGTCCATCCTGACGTTGCCAAGCTTTATGAATCGCCTCAATCAAAATCCCTTCATAATTAGATTGTAAAATTTCTAAATTTACCCCCAGAGCCTGAGCATCCTCAGTCAAAATTTGGTTAATATCTTCTAAACTCAACTTGCCATAGATTTCTGGCTCTCTTCGCCCCAACATATTGAGGTTAGCTCCGTGTAATACCAAGATTTCCATGCAAGTTTTACTAATTATTTGAGATCAGCTATATCTTAGTTAAGATCGAGAATTAGTGTATATATTTTCAAAAACTCTTTATACCTAAACCAATAAATGAATTCCAACATCTATCTTTTGTTTTCACTTAATTGATGATTTTCGTCTTGCTAAAGATGGATAGAGCCAAAAACGAAATAACTTTGTTAACTGAGGCATAACAGGATAGGTTAACAGAGCAGATACAAAAATTACAGAGATTAGAAGGCTCAAAAAATAGCCAAAATTTTGCAAAAATGGATTCAATAAAAAATTTGATAATAAAATCAATGGATATACTGCCAAAACTCCCAGAATAACTTTCTTGTAATATGGAGGTTCAGTGTAATCTGTCCATTTATTTTTAGGAAGAGAGAACCACATTTCGAGCCCACTGGGTAGTTGTTGCGTAGATCTGACCGCAATCAAACCACGGGATTTCTCCAGCCACTCATGATAAATAGGCGATGTCATCCAAGTTCGGAAACTATTATAATTCTCAAATTTAACAATAACAACATATTCTGGATATCCTGCATCTCTAGGACTAATCACTTCTACACCCAAAAACCCATTAAATTGTTGAGCTACCTGATTAATCCCTTTTGTCCAAGCTTCATATTCTTGAATGCGGTTGGGATCAATAACCTCAGATATGACTAATGTAATCGGTGTCGTTGCCTCGCAATCTTGAGAAGATTCATACATAAATCAAATTTTGTAGTTATTAATACAGAAATTTTTTATAATAGGTAAATAAAGGATTTTGTGATTGAAATTATGTCTAACTTACTTCCCGCTAAATGCACTTTCATACTTAATACCCATCAACTAAGTATATTGGCATCTTTAGAACATCGTATGCAGGTTGCCAAATTAAATCAAAACTTAGGGCTAGTTCAGTTACTAGAAATTGAAAAAAAAGGAATTACACCGATATCCGTAAAATTTAATGATTCTCGATCGCCTAGAAATTGGTTAAAGAAGTTTATCCATAGCTTTATCGATAATTTTGTACCTAAAACAGGATTACAAATTAAGCAATTGTCTGATTTGGAGGGTAATCAGTGGTGGTATGCTTATAATCCCCAAACGGGTAAATCAATTTATGCCGACTCTGATTCTGAAATAAGACATTGGATTAATTCTGAATGCGAATCTAAGTAGGTAAACTTAAGTAAACTGATAATAGAGAAGGTTCTCAAGGGTGAGTTTCCTTGTTTTGGTTTTTAGTATTTTTTAGTGTTAACTTTTCTTTGAATCACTTGAGCATAATATAGAATGGCTTTGCAAATTATTAAACCGTTCTAAAATTCGTTACTTAAATGAAACACCTTCTCTACATTCTGCCATACCTTAACTTGGGAGGCACCGAGAAGCACGCTCTCAGTTTAATCAAGCATTTTAAGCAGTATTATCATATTTCGCTTTTAGCCCCAGAAGGAAATGGTGCCGCCCCATTCAAACAAGAAGGGACTAACTATTTGCCTTTCTTAAATTTAGAAAAAAATATTTGGCAAGGTTTATCAGAATTTAGAGCAGGAATTAGAAAGATTCATAGCGATCGCCCCATAGACCTAATTCATGTTCACGCAGGACACGAGTTGATGCTATTAGTAAAACTATTCTTACCTAAAAATATTCCTATAGTCTTTACAGTTCACGGCTACCACGGCGAAGGAGCAATGGTTAGCTATAGATTATCAGGACTTTTTTCTAACTGGGTTGCCAGTAAAGTGATCGCAGTTTGTGAAGCCGAGGCTCGAATTTTAAGAGCAGTAGGTTTAGATTCTAAAAAATTAAATCTGATTTATAACGGGGTTCCTGCACCATCCGTAGATTTACAAAAAACCCAAGAATATGCCGATAAATTCCACCTTGATCTCAACTCCCAAATTATTATCGGTACTGCTGCCAGACTTAATCCTGCTAAGGGGCTAACCTACCTCATTCAAGCCTTTGCTCAATTGATTAAACAACACTCAAATCTAGTTTTAATAATTGCGGGAACTGGTGAATTAGAGCAAGAACTTAAGCAACAAACTCAAGACTTGAATATTCACAACCAAGTAATTTTTACGGGCTATATTAATGACTTGCCCAATTTATTAGAATTATTTGATATCTTTGTTTTACCATCTTTACAAGAAGCCTGTAGCCTTGCTTGTGCTGAAGCTATGACTCAAAATAAAGCTGTGGTTGGTAGTAATGTTGGCGGTATTTCCGAACAAGTGATAGATGGAGAAACAGGTTTTATTGTTGAGCCTAAAGATGTTGATCATCTTGCTAAAAAGTTGCAAATTCTAATTGGAAATCCCGAACTCAGAACCAAATTTGCCCAAGCAGGTTATTTAAGGTATCAAGATATATTTAATATAGAAAAGATGTTGGATAAAACCGCCAGGGTATATAGCAGTACGATCTGAGTTGTGGAATTCGAGAAATTCTAAATTATAAACTCTAAAAAGTAACAATATGATTACCCTGAGTTTGACTTTTGCGACTGAACTTAAGACTAGACCGAGAAAATTTCCTGACTATCGAGCTCTCCCCATAAAGTACTTTTCCGATCATCAAATAATGTTAAAGTTTAGATTTAAATGGCAGATTAGCTATTTGTTTTAAAGAGTATTTAGGGCTTGCAACTCTTTATTATTTTTTCCTGCAAAATCTTAGGTCAATTTGGTGAGACTAATAAAATAGAGTTTATGAATTTATTTCGCAAAAAATATTTAGATAATCGTCACTTTGCGGTTCTGGGTTTAGGTAGGTTTGGCAAGTCTGTTTGTAAGACTTTGATTCAAGCAGGGTACGAAGTCTTGGGGGCAGATAAAGATGAGGATTTAGTCTCACATATCGTGATTGAGCAAATACCAATTCATTGTGTGCAGGTGGATACTACGGATGCGATCGCGCTTAAAGATCTTGGAATTGCAGATTTCGATACGGTAATTGTCGCGATCGGAAATTATTTAGAAGAAAGTATTATTACTACCCTCCATGTCAAAGAAGCAGGAGTCAGGTATGTGGTAGCCAAGGCATCTTCAGAAGTCCATGGTACCCTTCTCAAAAAAGTGGGAGCAGATTTAGTAGTATTTCCTGAGGCAGAAATGGGCGCTACCCTTGCGCGATCGCTAACCCAAAGAGGAATTTTAGACCGCCTAGAGCTAGATAAAGACAATAGTATTATTGAGGCACTTGTACCAGAGTCTTTTGCTGGCAAGTCAATCCTAGATTTACAACTCCGCCGTAACTATGGGGTCAATATCCTAGCGATTTGTGCGGGCGGACAGTACGAAGTTAATCCAAATCCTGTAAATAAACTCCAAAAAGGGGCAATGATGGTTTTGATTGGCAACAATAAAGATATTAAGCGTTTACCTTTGGATAGTGAAGCACAGCCCTTTAAATCAATAGTAGGGTTAAATAACTGAAACCAGACTATTTCAAGCCATAACCATACCGCCATCAACATTAAATACTTGCCCTGTAATATAAGCAGCAGCAGGATCACTGGCTAAAAATCTGACCATGCCTGCGACCTCTTCAGGCGTACCATAGCGGGCGAGCGGAATATAACTTAAAATCCCTTCCGCTTCTAGTCCTGCAGTCATATCTGTCGTAATAAATCCAGGGGCAACGGCATTAACAGTTATAGAACGGGAAGCTAGTTCTTTAGCTACGGTTTTAGTAAATCCAATCACTCCAGCTTTGGCGGCACTATAGTTGGCTTGCCCTGGATTACCCATTTGTCCAGCCACAGAGGCAATATTAATAATTCGTCCTGATTTTTGCTTGAGCATAATCTTAGAAACTCGTTGGGTACATAAAAATACCCCTGTTAGATTTAAATCAATTACAGATTGCCATTCTTCTAATTTCATTCTGAGCAAAAGGGTATCTTTAGTAATTCCCGCATTATTTACTAAAATATCGACTCTACCCCACTTATCCATTGCCGATTTAAAAAGAGCATCAACCTGTTCGGGCTTGGATACATCCGCAGATTGAGCGATCGCTTCTCCACCTTGATCTTGAATTTCTTGAACCAAAGCCTCTGCTGCTGTAGCAGAACTAGCATAGTTAATCACGAGTTTTGCGCCTTCTTGTGCCAATGCTTGGGCGATCGCTTTGCCAATTCCCCTTGATGCCCCTGTGACTATTGCCACTTTGCCCACTAAATTACCCATATACGCAAATTTTAAAAAATATAAACTTTAGAATTTTAAGAGTATTCAAAATAAAGAGCTAAGCTTACTGCCCAGAACCTATATTTGTTGACCAAGCCAATTATGGTAATGGGTTGGTACAAGGCAAAATACTTTCTTCCTCTTCATCAAATTTTGCCACATCTTTAGTCCTTTTCTGATACCAGATTCCTGCGATAATCAGCATTACCAATCCTATACAACTCATTACTAAAGGTCGCAGATCGTTGGTATTAGCCATTTGTATTCCTGTGCTTCCCAAAAATACAAAGGGGATAATTCCTAATGGAGTTCCCAGTAGCGATCCTAATATGTAGTCACGACGTTTAATTGAACTTAATCCTGCGGCAAAGCTGACAATACCATAGGGGACAAGAGGTAAAAGTCTTGCCACGAAAACATAAAATAAACCCCCTGAGGCTATATTTTCGCTCACGCTTGGATAGCGTTTATCCACTTCAGGAAAATTGATGTTAAGCGATCGCACTAAAAAAAATCCTACAACGGCAGAAATTAAAGCCCCAACTGATGCCAGCAGTAATCCCATAATTCCTCCAAATACTGCCCCACCTGCAATATTAAATGCCGTTACAGGAAAGATTAGTAATGTAGCGATCGCATAGGCTCCAACAAATATCACATACCCCCAAATCCCCGACTCTTGGACAATTTCCTGAATTTGGTTTAACCAATCAATTTGGGTAAAGGTTAGCCAAATACTGATCATACTGAGAGGGAATATGATCCCAATAAGAACTTTTTTATTCATGGTCGGCTACCCAAAATCGATTTAACTTTCTGATTCAGAAAAGGGCGTTCCCAAAACCTAGTCAGCATGGTCGCCACTAAGACTCCAAAGACTAAAGAGACAAAAGTAAATATAACTTGCCATTGAGGATCGTCATGGGGATTTAGAGTTCGGGGTTCGGGAAATCTGGCATGAAATAATTTAGCACCAATAAATTGATACCAGATGTATAAGTTAAAGGAAATAAATGAGAAAAATGCCAAAAAGCGATTACTTAATATTATTTGCACCCAAGAATTAGCAAAGTGTCCACCGATCGCCATACCCATTAAGGTAATCCCAACGAGCGATCGGTAACGTCCTTGCCATTCAATCAATCCATCTGGAAGGCTAGCCATAGATCCAACACTTTGCAACAATATTATAAAACCTGCTATGCCCGAGAGCATTAGTAACGTAAAAAATGGCATAAAGCGCGCTGTAAGTTTACGGTTTCGTAACCACACCAATAGATATGCTGTCAGCATTCCTGCGGCAAATATATCAAGAAAGGCAGGCAGTTGATTGAGATTGAGGGTATATAAAAATCCGCCCTCTTGCTTAGTAAACATAATGTATTGACGATAGGTGATCGCCCCGCAGGTCATCAACATATAGACAATTGAGGGGTATCTCCGAAAGTACCGCGCGAGCAAAGGAAAGATTACATAAAACTGCACTTCAACTGCAAGAGACCAGAATACTCCATTGATAGAAAAGTGGGTTTCAGGAAAAAAATTATGGATGAAAAATAAGTGAGTACACAGATGCCAAAGAAATTTATCCCCGGGAAAATCCCATTTAAAAAGGCAAAGAATCACTAAGATTGCCAAATAATAGGATGGCAATATTTTCAAAGCCCGATTACGAATATATACTCCAACTGAAGCAAGAGGATACTGTTCAAAGCAATTACGAGCATGGGGATAAAATAGGCAGAAGCCACTTACAAAAAAGAAGACTTCAACTCCGATAAATCCGTAACGCGGGATAAAGTCTAGATCTACTGGACTATGTAAAAACATCTTAAAATCAATCCAAGAAAGTTGCCATATGTGAAAAATCACTACTAATAAAATTGCAATTCCCCTCAATCCATCCATTTCAGGAATATGGGATTTATAATTTTTTTTCGATAAGAATAAATCTCGACAAAAAATGAACTGAATAAATGACAGTAAATTCTTTAAGACTCCGATTTTCACTTTTATTCTCAACTGCTAATAAAAACACCCTATAGAGTCTCTTACCACCCTAATTTGACTGTCCAGTAAACCCCCCAGATATTTACTAAGACTGAAAGAATAATCAAAATCCATGCAAGAACTTTCGGCATTCTTTGTAAGCCACTAGCGATCGCCAAAAATAGAAAAGGTAAGTAATCGAGAGCATAGCGATAGCCAAACTGCACCCAACCTGTTGCAGTATAGATTAGAGCTGGGAGCGAGATCAAAAAGGCAGCAAGCCCTGCCAAAACCACAATGAGATCGCGCCAATTAGAAGTAATCAGAGCAAAAAATGCAGGTGTGGTTAGCCAAATATTCATACCTTCTGGTTTGGGGCGAATAAAGGGAAATTGCCGTAAAATTTCTGGCATTTCTGTAAAAATTAGCTTTAAATGTTTTGGAATATATGCCAAGTTGAATAAACCATATTTCTTAATGGCAGGAGCTTGCGCTGATGAATAATAATTTTGCAGCATATACCCTGATTCCATAGGGTCGCCGAACCTTGCCCAATTAAACCAAGATTGGCATAAAAACGGTGGCGCAAAACCTGCACCAAAGCTTAGTCCTTTTTGAATCCAGCGCTCTGGGCGTTCCCATACCAACCAACCCAAGAAAAATATTGAACCCAAAATTGTTGCTTGACGAGACAGAAAGGCAAGCCCCATCCAAAAACCGATTAGGGCAAATCGGCGTTGCCCAAAAAATTCGACTAATGCTAATAACATTCCTAACTCGGCGACAACATGGGCATAGAACCAAATTGTGCCGATGATGCTTGCACTGTAATGAACGGTGCCAAATCCGTAGAGAATAGTTACCCCAACCCTTAATGCTCCTTCTACTTTCATTCGTTCTACTAGGATCCAGACAAAGAAGACATCTAAAGCCCCAAATAGCATACATACTCGGATCTGTTCGGTTGCTATACCCCAAATTGCTACAAAAGGTATTAGCAATATTGACGGTAAGGGAGGATTAGGCAGATAGATTTTGTCTTTCCAGAAAATTAGATCGACATAATAATCTGGCAGGTTCCAAAGATCTAGCCGTCCTTGTAAAAAGCCCCATGCCTGATAGACAAAATGCTTATACCAATCTGGATGGGCGGGATGGGACAAAAAATAAATCCCAAATGGCACAAGGAACCATAGAATAATCCACGGAAAAATATTTTTTACAGATGAGATCATAGTCAAAAAGGTTGTAGTCAAAAAGAATTACCTC
>CASBQR010000214.1 GCA_949127865.1 Synechococcales cyanobacterium PMM_0082 | reverse complement strand
TAAATACATCGTTAGGATCATCGGCAAGGAAAAAATGATACTAATAAGTAAGAATTTATGAGGATATTTAAGATTCTTCATTATAGAAATTGCTGGCTTGAAAAAATTCATAAAATGTGATGATAATGAAGTTGCAAATAAAGCCAATGATTAATCTATCATGACTGAGGTTCCTGATTTTATCTGGCTGTAATCTTAAGGTTTATTAAGAGGTATTTTTTTAGATGGCAATTTTAGATCAGAAAGGGCGACTATTTGGCAAGCTTAGTATTGTGGATATCGGAGCGATCGCTCTTATTTCTTTAGCCTTAATTGGCTTATTTTTAGTGCCTTCCAATTCTGGAACTTCGATCGCTCAGATTGTAACTGCTGAGACCAAACCCGTAGAAGTAGAGATGATGGTGAGGGGATTGACGGTGGTTGATCCAGTTAACCTGATCAAAGCTGGGGAAAAACCTAATATTATTATTCGGAATCAACCCAGAGGGCAAGTTACGGTTAAAGCTGTGAAGATACTAATACCTAAAATTCCTGTACCCAAGGCAGACGGCACGGTTAATGTGATCCCCGACCCACGATTGGAAGAGACCTATGCCCGTGATTTTGCAATTACCCTAAGCGCAAACGCTAAAGTCACAAATGATGGTGTGGTATTGGAAAGTGAAAAGGTTAAAGTTGGTACTCCCATTGAAATTGAAAGCCCAAAATATATTATGCGGGGTAGTGTGATGGCAGTACGTTATTAGAAATGGGCGATCGCTGATTCGGACTGTAACTATCAACTCTAGGAAAAATTTTAGAGCTTTTGCTATTTGGGTTTATGAAACAATTTTGTTCAATTAGGTGGGATCTATGACATCGTGTATGCTGATAACGACGATAAATAAAATACACAAACATGACAGTTTCACCATTAAGCTCTAGTCAGAGTCAATCAGTTAAAACTGAAACCAAGTGCGAAATTAAAGATATTGGTCTTGCGAGTTTAGGCAGACAACGAATTGAATGGGCAGGTCGGGAAATGCCTGTACTTAAGCAAATTCGCGATCGCTTTGCCGCAGAAAAGCCCCTTGCTGGCATAAGAATCTCTGCTTGTTGTCACGTTACTACCGAAACCGCTAACTTGGCGATCGCCCTGAAAGCTGCAGGTGCCGATGCTGTACTAATTGCGAGTAATCCTCTGTCGACCCAAGATGATGTAGCTGCTTGCTTAGTTGCTGACTATGGTATTCCTGTCTATGCCATTAAAGGTGAAGACAATGAAACCTACAAACGGCATGTCAAAATCGCCCTAGATCACCGTCCTAATATTATTATTGACGATGGTAGTGATGTCACCACCGAATTGGTTGTGAACCGTTCCCATCAGTTATCTGAAGTCATCGGTACCACCGAAGAAACTACCACGGGCATTGTCCGCCTCAAGGCAATGTTCAAGGATGGTAAACTCACTTTCCCAGCGATCGCCGTCAATGATGCTGAAACCAAGCACTTCTTTGATAACCGCTACGGTACTGGGCAATCTACCCTTGACGGTATTATCCGTGCTACCAATATTTTATTAGCAGGTAAAGTCATTGTAGTGGCTGGCTATGGCTGGTGCGGTAAAGGTGTTGCTGATCGGGCTAAGGGTATGGGTGCCAGTGTGGTCGTGACGGAAATTAATCCTGTGCGGGCGATCGAAGCGGCGATGGATGGCTTCCGAGTCATGCCCATGGCTGAAGCTGCCAAACTTGGTGATATTTTTATTACCGTAACTGGTAACAAGCACGTTATCCGTGGTGAACATTTTGCCACAATGAAAGATGGAGCGATCGTTTCTAATTCAGGGCACTTTGATGTAGAGCTTGACTTGGTAGCCTTAGAAGCACAATCTGTTAGTAATAGCTTTGTGCGTAACTTTACCCAAGAATATCGCCTCAAAACTGGTAAGTCTGTTGTGGTGTTGGGCGAAGGTCGTTTAGTCAACCTAGCTGCTGCCGAAGGACATCCTGCCAGTGTAATGGACATGAGCTTTGCTAACCAAGCATTAGCGGCTGAGTATTTGGTTAAAAATCAAGGTAAGTTGGAAGCAGGAATTATTACCCTTCCTTCGGAAATTGATCAAGAAATCGCCAGCTTAAAACTAGCAGCTATGGGAATTGCGATTGATACTTTAACTGATGCCCAAATCAGCTATATCAACTCTTGGACTGAAGGCACATAGTTTATCGTTCTGAGAGTTAAAACTAATAATTAGAAATCAAGGAGTTCTAAATTTCTTGGTTTCTTTTTTCATTAGGTAATATATCAATAAGATAAATGCAAAATCTCCATAATTAGAATTACTGGGATCAAGACCACTTTTCTCGGTATGATTTGAAAATAATCATTATCTATAATTATTCATGGCAATTAAAGTAGGAATCCTTGGTTTTGGTGGTTTAGGGCAGGCAGCAATCAAACTCTTAAGTAGTAAGCAAGAAATGATTTGCGTTGCTCTTGCCGACCAAAAGGGCTATGCATACTCGCCTGAAGGTATTGATGTAAAGAGAGCGATCGCTACTTATCAAAGCCAAGGTTCCGTAGGTTATTTAGAATCTGGAACTTTAAGCGAGCAAAGTATTAAAGATTTGATCAGCCATAGTCAAGGTGTAGATGGATATTTTCTGGCATTACCAAATTTACCTAATACCTTTATGGCAAGCGTAGCGCAAGAGTTTATTAACTCTGGATGGCAAGGAGTTTTAGTTGATGCGATCAAGCGTACCAGTGCCGTAGAACAGCTTATAGATTTGTCAGAAGACCTAAAAGCAAGTGGTATTACCTACCTTACAGGCTGTGGAGCTACTCCTGGCTTATTAACAGCGGCGGCGGCGATCGCAGCTCAAAGTTTTGCGGAAGTCCACAAAGTCGAAATTCAATTTGGCGTAGGTATTGCTAATTGGGCTGCCTATCGCGCCACTATTCGTGAAGATATTGCCCATATGCCCGGCTATAGCGTAGATATTGCTCAAGCCATGACCGATCAAGAAATTGAGACACTATTAGATAAAACTAATGGCTTGATCACCCTTGAAAATATGGAACATGCAGACGATATTTTGTTGGAAAAATTGGGAATTTGTAGCCGCGATCAGGTTACTGTTGGTGGGGTGGTGGATACTCGCAACCCGAAAAAGCCTCTAAGTACTAATATGAAATTAACTGGTAGAACTTTTGAAGGTAAAATTTCTACGCATACTTTTATCCTTGGTGACGAAACCAGTATGGCAGCAAATGTCTGTGGTACTGCCTTTGGCTACCTTAAAGCAGGGATATTTTTCTATCAAAAATCAATTTATGGACTTTTCACCTCGGCAGAGGTTATGCCTTTGTTTGTAAAGTAAGTGATCTGTAAACTATTCCTTCAAAATCTTGACTAGAGATGCTAAAATGCGGATCGCTCAAAATTTTACCTAATCAAACTTTTCTAAAATAAGCTGTGGCAAACTTACAACAACAAAAAATTCGGATTCGCTTAAAAGCATTCGATCACAAACTCCTTGATGCATCCTGCGAAAAAATCGTAGATACTGCTAATCGTACCAATGCAACAGCGATCGGTCCAATCCCTATGCCTACCAAGAGACGTATTTATTGCCTCTTGCGATCGCCCCACGTCGATAAAGATTCCCGCGAACATTTTGAAACTCGCACCCATAGCCGCATCATCGATATCTATCAGCCTTCTGCTAAAACCATTGATGCCCTGATGAAGCTAGATCTTGCCTCTGGTGTCGATATTGAAGTCAAATTGTAAAAATATAAATTACAGCACTAGCTAAATTCTCACTCTAGTTAAACTTTATTCTTTGGTTACACTTTGCTTCAGAATAGTGAAGTAGTAATCACAGCACATTTAAAACATAGAGTTAGGACAAAACTAGGCATGAAAATATTATTCGCAGCAGCAGAAGCAGCACCCATTGCCAAGGTTGGGGGTATGGCAGATGTGGTAGGTGCCCTTCCCGCCGTTCTCCGTAAAATGGGACACGATGTGCGAATCATAATGCCTTACTACGGTACCCTTCCCGATAAACTACCCGAAAAGCCTGAATGGGTGTGGAAGGGCTATGCCATGTTTCAGACTTTTGATGTATATCAAACAGTACTACCAGGTACTGATGTCCCTCTATATTTAGTAGGGCATAATTCTTTTTTGCCATCAAGAATTTATTATGGTGAGGATGAAGATTGGCGATTTACCTTATTTGGTAATGCCTGTGCCGAATTTTGTTGGAATTACTGGAAACCAAATTTAATCCATTGCCATGATTGGCATACAGGTATGATCCCCGTGTGGATGCATCAGACCTCTGATATAGGTACGGTGTTTACAATTCATAACTTGGCATATCAAGGACCTTGGCGTTGGCGTTTAGAACAGATGACTTGGGTACCATGGTATTTTCAAGGCAATACAACCATGGCAGCAGCCGTACAATTCGCAGATCGGGTCAATACCGTTTCTCCTACCTATGCCAAACAAATTTGTACTCCCGCCTACGGCGAAGGATTAGAGGGGATTTTATCCTATATTGCGCCCAGTGGCATCTTAAATGGCATTGATATAGATGCGGTTAATCCTAGTACTGATAAATACTTAGCTAAGAATTTTGATATAGATACCTTAGATAAACGGATCGCTAATAAAGCTGCCCTCCAAGAAGAAATAGGTTTACAGGTTAATAAATCTGCATTTCTCGTCGGTATGGTGACAAGATTAGTTGAACAAAAAGGTTTGGATCTACTAATTCAAGTTTTAGATCGTTTTTTGTCCTATACCAATGCTCAATTTGTGATTTTGGGGACTGGCGATCGCTACTACGAAACCCAAATGTGGCAAATTGCTTCTAGGTTTCCAGGGAGAATGTCAGCCCAAATTTTATATAATGCCGCTCTTTCTCAACGTATCTATGCAGGTACAGATGCCTTCTTGATGCCTAGTCGCTTTGAACCTTGTGGCATTAGTCAAATGATCGCTTTACGCTACGGATCAGTGCCAATTGTGCGGAGAACTGGGGGGCTAGTGGATACAGTGCAGCATCATGTGCCTAGTTTGCACCAAGGGAATGGCTATTGTTTTGATCGCTATGAACCTCTAGATCTCTATACCTGTATGATTCGGGCATGGGAAGGTTTTTCTTATAAAGAGCCTTGGCAAGATTTGCAAAAACGGGGAATGGCAGGAGACTTTAGTTGGGATACTTCTGCCAAACAATATGTTGAGTTATATCGTTCTATTCCAGGAATGGAGCTTGCTTAGATTAGGCTAGCAGATCAAGAACAGATGCCTTAGCGTTTAGTTTGAATGCGTTGGAGAATAAGAGCAACGGGTTCGGCTAAGTTGTTATAGTCCTGAGTGACTTTGGCTTGGATTTGAATCAGCCGCTCAACTTCTACGATCATATCTGTGGGATATTTTTCTAAAAACTCAATTACAGATATTTGATTATCATCAGCGATCGCCCCAATTATGGCAGACTTAATGGCAGGCACAGAGCTAGATTCACTGGGAGAGCGTAAAGCCTTACCCAAATCCTGTAATACCAAGCCAATGAAATAGGAATTCAGAAACTTATCAACTAAAGTAATATTGACATCGTACTGTTTGAGGTCAATGGTCATACCTAGATAGCCTCGAACTAAATTAGGATCAACCCCAGCCACTCCTAAAAGTCCGCGCAATATATCGGATTGTTCTCCCGTATTTATAAATTTTCTTAAATCGGCAACGGGTAATGACCTTTCACCTCCGTAAGCTCGGAGCGATAATTGTTCAGCGGCATTAGCGTTAGGCAGGTAAGAAAATAGTCCTATGCAAACTGAGCATAGAATCTGAGCAATAGTCGTTTTTATGGAATGCGATCGCATATTAAATATTGATAGGGATAGTTGAGGTTATGTGACTAAAAAGTAAGATAAAAGTTCTTAGTTAAAAATTTATCTACCCGACGGACCAGGAAGTCTAATGCCTTCGGTGGCAGCTCTGTAAACTTCGACACTAGAGGAAAAGTCAATGGGCAGTACAGCCACTACGTTTTCATCGGGACGAGGAATAATTACCCATCCTTCTAAAACTGCTCCAGATGTAACCTCTACGGCTGCTAATCCAGATTCTATAGATGTTTTAACTTCAGATACATCACCACGAACTATTACGCAAAATCTGGCACTACCACATCTGAGATAGCCAACTAATGTCACTCTTCCTGCCTTGACCATCGCATCAGCAGCGGCTAAAACTCCTGGAAAGCCTCTAGTTTCTATTACCCCTACTGCTTGTTGTGGTGACATATTATATTGATCTCCTAATTTGAATTTAATTTGAACTAATGAAGGCTAAGCTGTTAACTGCTAAATATTGATTTACCAAATCACTGAAACTGAGAAGAAACTGCGGTGTAATCAATGGGTAAAACTGTAACAACATTATCGGCGGGATTTGGCACAATATAATGAGCAAAGACCTTACCGTTATACACATGTTTTTCTACGGCTTCTAACCCCGCTTCTACGGCGGCTCTAACCTCGGCGATCGCACCTCGAATAGTGACGGTAAATTGACCATTTTCGGAAGGCTCATAGCTAACTAATGTCACTTTGCCGCTTTTGACCATAGCATCTGCTGCTGCCAATATTCCTGGAAACCCAATTGTTTCAATTACACCTACTGCTAATGCCACAGAAAATCTCCACGATTACTAAATTTCAATTTATTAACTCAGCTTTCCAATTTTAACTGCCAATCGTAATTTTCCATCTTAGCCTGTCAATCTTAACGTTCAATATTAATGTCGATAATTCAAGTTTTGCCCAATGAAGTCATAAATTTAATTGCAGCAGGGGAAGTAATTGATTCATTAGGTTCCGTGGTTAAGGAGCTAGCAGAAAATGCGATCGATGCTCAAGCCACCAGAATTTATATTGCCATCTGGACTGAGAGTTTAAGTATTCAAGTTAGTGATAATGGGCATGGCATGGGTTTATGGAATTTAGAACAAGCTGCAACTCCCCACGCCACCAGTAAAATTCAGACTAAAGCAGACCTATGGCAAATTCAAAGTCTCGGGTTTAGAGGTGAGGCATTGCATAGTCTGGCACAGTTTTCAGATCTGCAGATTTGTAGTCGAGTTTTAGCAGAGGATGCAGGTTGGCAAATAACCTACGATCGCTTTGGCTATCCCCAAAATCCTCCTAAAAATATTGCGATCGCCCTTGGCACTATTGTTACAGCTCGTCATATTTTTAATAATCATCCCACCCGACTCCAAGGATTACCTAGTATTTCCCAACAGTTACGCAAAATTCAATTATTAGTATCAGAAATAGCGATCGCCCATCCCCAGATTACGTGGCAGGCAACCCTAGATCAAAAGAATTGGTTTACGATTTGGGCGGGAGCGACTGCTCAAGATATTTTGGTGCAAGTAGTAAAATCACTGCGTTACGAGGATTTAGTCCATGGTAGTTCAGGGCTTATAACTATCACCATGGGATTACCCAATTGCATCTCCCGCCATCGTCCTGATTGGGTGAAGGTGGCAATCAATGGCAGATTTATTAAATTTCCTGAGCTGGAACACACTATTCTCTCTAGCTTTAGTCGAACTCTGCCTCGTCACCGCTATCCTCTATGTGTTGCCCACCTTCAAGTTGCCCCAAAGGAAATAGATTGGAATCGTCATCCTGCTAAAAATGAAGTCTATTTACATAACTTACAAGACTGGCAAGATCAAGTTAGTAATCTAATTGCCCAACTCCTGAAAAGCCCTGAGCCTTCAGTATCTAGGGCAGTAACTCAACTACTCCGCACCGCAGAAACAAATACTAATTATCAAGCTAGTTCCCCTAAGCTTAAGGTCTTGGCACAGGTACACAATACTTATATTTTGGCGGAACGGGATAGTGGTTTGTGCTTAATTGAGCAGCACGTTGCCCATGAACGGGTGCTATTTGAAAATTTAGAAGATCGGTGGGAAATTATGCCCCTTGAGCAAGCATTGGTGGTCAAAAGTTTAGGAGAGTTGGCTGTAGAGAGGCTTAGAACTATCGGGATCGATATAGAAGAGTTTGGTGTGGATCTGTGGGTGGTGAGATCTCTGCCCAGAATTTTGATCGAGTCATTTCCCAAATCGAGCGATCGGCAGGAAATTTTAGCCGAATTAGGTTTACAAGATCTATCTCAAGCCAAAGCTACGGCAGCCTGTCGCAGTGCGATCCGCAACGGTACTAACCTAGACTTGCCAACAATGCAAAACCTAGTAAATAAATGGGAGAAAACCCGCAATCCTCACACCTGCCCCCACGGTAGACCAATTTGTTTATCCTTAGAGTCTACTGATCTAGCTCGATATTTTCGCCGTAACTGGATTATCGGTAATTAATCTTCCACAGGTTTAGCAATGTCACCCACTTTAAAGCCCTTACCATTCAAAACCTTTCCTACAGATGAGCCACTATCAACTTCTGTGAGTTGAAGCCGTCCAATCCGAGATGTTTGCCTCCTAATAACTTTTTTGGTGGCTGGATCTTTGATTTCCTTAATTACCCGTTCTACAGAAATAATCATGCCGGGCTTAAATCCATCCTTCCCACCTTTATTTAAAGTTAATGAATTCCCTGATACGTCAGCCACCACAGCCGAAATATTGGGCAAAACCGAGGGTAATGCCGCTACTGTTGTCGATGCTGCGGCTAATTGAGTCACGATTTGTTCTACAGCCTTTTCACTGGCAGAACTTAACAACTTATCGGTATTGTTAGTGGTTGATCCTGCTGATCCTAAACCGCCTATTACCGTAGCCGTATCACTTTGCTCTTCAGTCCCAGCCCCATCCGCAGCTATAATAATTTCACCTGTTGTTGTCCCGACCATTCTTGCTGCTAGCTTCACTTCTGCCACATTTTTAGTAGTAGCACTGCCAAATCCAAAGAAACTACCTCCAGAGGTATTTGACTCTAAGTTAAAGCGATTAACGGTTCCGATAATTAAAATATCTGCCCCCAAAGCCCGACCAATTTGGGCAGCGGTGGTTGCTTCGATTCGTCCTGATGCTCCGAGATTCTGTTCTTTCAGAATTTCTTGAATCCGACTACGCTCAATGACAATGTAGGTACCATTTTTAACTAGGGCATTTGTAATCAGATCGCTAATACCTTTGGCTGGTCCACCTGCTCCAAATAGGCTAAATCCTCCACCAGTGAGTCCTGTACTTGCAAACTCAAAATCTAAGACTGCAACTCGCTTTTTATTTTTAACCTGAAGCTGTTCTGTGCCTTGGGCAAAGGTCGCAGTTGGCAATAATGGATTTATGCTTGTAATCAGTCCTAAAATTGCTAAAGAAATAGTTAAACTACTACCAATTCTCACTTTTTTACTCCTACACCGTTTTTCAAATTTGACACTCACCTCCGCTAAATCGGGGAAATCTCAATTGATCAATCCATCTGAACACTTCCTATCTGTATTTAGTAAAACACTCTGGGGATTAATACCGATTTAAATTTAACTTTTTTTAGGTTAATTTGCAAATGTTAACTGCGATTCCAGTAATTCTTATTATGGAAAAACTTGTACAAAAATTTTGGGCATAGTAGCTTAAAAATTAGCACCAAATAACACTCATCACAAAACTGAGATGCACCCTGTGAAATGAACTTAATTTTTCATACCTGTAGCGGCGACTCCACGGATCAGTTGCTGTTGAGCGATCGCAAATAAAATCATTACAGGAATCGTAGCGATCGCCACCGCCGCCATTAATAGTGACCAATCTGCCGTAAATTGCTCTTGAAACCCTGCCAATACTAACTGCACAGTTTTTAATTCTGGTCTAGTTATAAAAATTAAAGGCTTAAATAAATCATTCCATTCACCTATAAATGTGAAGATAAATAAGGTAACTAAAGCGGGACTAGTAAGGGGCAAAATTATATATCCTAGAACTTGTAAACGATTTGCACCATCTAAAGTCGCAGCTTCTTCTAGCTCGATCGGAATGGTTTGAATATATTGGCGAATTAGAAAAATGCCAAACCCATTAGCAGCTGTTGGTAAAATTAAAGCCCCGTAGGTATTAACTAAATGTCCCCATTTCAATACTAAAAATATGGGAATTACTAATAATTGAAAGGGAATAATTAAGGTTGCCAAGACTATTAATAAAACGCCATTGCGACCTCTAAAATTTAGGCGAGCTAAGGCATATCCTGCTAATGCCGAGGTAAAGAGTTGACAACCTGTAACTGCGATCGCCACTAAAGCTGAGTTAAAAAAAGCCAGTAAAAACTCTCCCTGTTGCCAAGCTTTTTGGAAATTGTCTAGAGTCCAAGTTTTAGGTAATAAACCTTCTGATGGATTAAAGGTTGCAGGGGCAAAGGCAGTAATCAATACAAAAATTAAAGGAAATAACAGAGCGATCGCTATTAAACCCAAAACTAAATTTAGAATCAAAGATATTAGGTGATTTGACCTGATCATAAATTTACTCTAGCCATGCTTTGTAGGCAGCCCACCCTCCTAAATTGGAGATATCTAACTATTGATATTTCTCTACAAGTTCACGAGGATAAAGCATCGCTGTTAAAACTTTTCCATCTTCTAAAATCACATCATTACACACTTTACTAAACCTAGATCAGAACATCTAAGATCTAGAATTTGCGATAAAATTGGCAAATGATACAACTACAATCTCTTAATTCCGCCATGATCGCTAGTATTTATACCGATGGAGCTTGTTCTGGTAATCCTGGTGCAGGCGGTTGGGGCGTGGTCATTAACTTTAGTGATGGGACGAGTAAGGAACTCGGCGGCAAAGCTGCACATACTACTAATAATCAGATGGAATTGGCGGGGGCGATCGCAGGCTTGAAATTTTGGCAAGACTTAGATCAAAAGCAACCCGTGCAAATTTTTACAGATAGTAAGTATGTGATTGATGGCATTACTAAGTGGATTATAGGCTGGAAAAAAAATAATTGGCGGACTGCTAGTAAACAACCTGTAAAAAATCAAGAACTATGGCAAACTCTCGATCAGTTAAATTCGTCACAAGTCTCATGGCATTGGGTACAAGGGCATTCGGGTGATCCAGATAATGAAAGATGCGATGCGATCGCCCGTAATCAAATTACCCGTCTCTGAAAAGCCCTAAAAAAATCATGACTGACACAATTCAGCAATTATTAGCTAATTTAAAATTTGATGAGAAAGGTTTAATTCCTGCGATCGCCCAAGATGCTGACGATGGAACGGTACTAATGATGGCATGGATGAATGCCGAGTCTTTAGCTTTAACTATTACCACAGGCGAGGTGCATTATTGGAGTCGCTCGCGATCGGAACTATGGCATAAAGGCGCAACCTCTGGGCATATTCAAAAGGTTAAACATTTTTATTACGATTGTGATGCCGATGTAGTGTTAATTAAAATTGAGCAGGTTGGAAATATTGCCTGTCATACGGGTGCTAGAAGTTGCTTTTTCACGGAAGTAAAAATTCACGATTGAAACACCTAAAAAAGCCTTAAGCTCAGAGATATTGGCATTAATTTAAGATAACAATATGATTTCTGTCGCAGATTTAATTAAAGATAATCAAGTTGCGGGTAACTATTTTGGCTATGAAACCTATGTGCGGGGAGATTTAGAGTCTGGACTATTAGAAAACCGTCGAGGCGATCGCTTAATTGCTCTACCCACAACTCTAATTCAAGCTTTATACGCTGGACTGGAAAAGGAAACAGGACAAGCAGCAGGACTAGTGCTATTTAACTGTGGTAAATGGTGGGGCAAAAACTTCTACACTCGCTTTAATGAAGAGGTAACAGACTATTACAATGCTCCCTTGGCGACAATTGATATGAGTATTTTTCTGAATTCGCTCAAGCAGTTTTGGACAACCCACGGCTGGGGCAAGTTAGAATTTGATCCCAGTTATCAAAATCAGGGATTTATCTTAATCAATACTTCTCAATCTGCCTATAGCCAGCAATTATCTGGTCAGGCTCGTCCTAGTTGCTATTTGGAATCAGGTATTCTGACTTCATTTTTTTCGCACTTAACAGGCAGAGACTTAATAGCAGTGCAGACTGCCTGTGAGTCTATGGGATCAGATGTTAATCGGTTTGTGATTGGGCTAGGCGATCGCTTAAGTATTGTTTCTAGTTTGATTGAACAAGGATTAGATCATCAAGCAATTATGAACAGATTGCTAAGTGCCTAGCAGGCAAAATGTCAAGGTAAGTTCAGCTATCATATTTTCCCTTGGCTTGATGCAGCTAAGAAGAGCCTAGTACCAACAGAGTAAAAAATGTCCCGCTATTCCAAAGTCCATGTAAAAGCATGGGAGCTAAAAGATTTTGCGATCGCGTATAGACAAATCCCATGATCATGCCTAGGGCTGTTAAAGGTAAAATATCTCCTAAATTCAGGTGGGCGATCGCAAACCCCAAACCACTAATCAAAATTCCCATAAACGTAGATAGGGAGTTAGATTTAATGCGTTGACTGAAACCAGAGACTAAAGACGGTAACAGAAATCCTCTAAATAATAATTCTTCAAAAAATGGGGCAGCGATCGCCACAGTCATCCATAAAACTAACTTAGCAATATCATTTTGATCTTCCGCTAAAATTGGTAATAAAGGATTACCGCCACCTTGACCACCTAATAACTGCTGATTTAAAGCAGACACAATTAGTACGATAGGAATTGCCGCAATGTATCCACCTACGCCCCAACCTAGCCAATTCCAAGTCCAAAATTTGAAGTTAAATAAATAATTAGGTAAAGGTAAAAACTTCTGTAGTACTCCTTTAAAAATTAGGAGCATTGGAGCCATAGCCGTAATGTAGGGAATTAGTATAAAGATTGCCCGATCCTTAGAACTCCAACTGCTATCTGGAAAAATATTCAGGAGCCGCAGTGCCAAAGGTAAAAATATTTGCGACATCGCCACATAGGCTATAAACCAAAATACCATTACTTCCCATGTGGTTTGGAGTTGCCAAGGTGTGCGCCAATTAAAGTTAGGGGTGGGCTGAAGCGGTGAACTCTTCGCAAAAAATAATCTTTGGATAATTAAGCCAATGATTAAAATCATGCCCAATCCACCACCAATTACGGTGACACTGCTAGTAAGTAAAAGTTTTTCTATGGCTATTTCTGCATCAAGATCCCGACGCTCGCTGGCGAGCATGATACTTTGACTATCTGGCTCTAGTTGCTGTGCTTGATATAGTTGCTCTAGTGCCTGATTGCGAAACCATCCATCTAAGCTTGCCCGAATTTGGGCTTCAGCTTCAGGAAAAATCAAACCTGGTTGTGACCATAGTCCTGCGAGTACTTGGGCTATGCTTTGATCTTGGGCAGAACTTTTTTGATTGATTTGCTCCCATGTGGCGATCGCTTCGGTCTTTTTACCAACTTTGGCGTACAGAATGCCGAGCCTTAAACTTAAATCACTAATATTTTGAGAAGATTTATCTAATTTTTCAATTAATCTCTGATCTTGATTAGATTTAAGTCTGAGGTTAAGTTCTTCTTGATTCGACTTTAAGGCAGTTTCGTAAGCAGTTACTGACTGGGAATAGATTAGTTGTTGATCTGCTCCCACCAGAACATTCTTTAAGGTTAACTTCTCCTGATCCTTGGGCTGCCATGCACTCACCTGCAAAATTAAATTAGTTTGCATTAGGTCTAGGCGAGATTCGGCTTGAGGACTATTGGCACTTTCAAGTAAAGACAGACCAATAAAAGCGATCGCTAAAATAGTCAGAGCAACTAGGCTAATTTGCTTAACAGCTTGGTTTATAGTTTTATTCAAAGTCACATTTTCGGGAGCATAGTTTTAGCGATCGAGCTTAATTTGCCGCTAACCATTTCTGAGCATTTAGTCTTTGCATTACCCCAAACACCATTAAATCTAACGTTGCTTTGCGCTCATCTAATAAAAATGGCTCAATGACCGAGGGCTGAGTGCCAGCTTCCCAACAGGAAAATGCTTTTTGTCCATTAATATCATCTTTAGCAAAGTAGATCATAAATTGGCGTAGATGATTTTGCCAGTTACCTTTAATTTTTAGGTCTTCTACTTGCAGATTTAAGTCTGTAATTCCCGCTTGGGTAAAAGCCTTGGTTAAAGCAGGAATATATTGGGTATCGATAAACTCGGCAAAGGGCAAATCTTCAACAATTGGCTTCTTAACTTTTTCAACTTTGACTTTAGTTTCCGTAGGCTTAACTTCAGCAGGGGTAGTTACTTCTTCAGACATAGGTTTTTCTAGTTATTTGCGGTATCTGGAAATTGAGAATGTTTAAGTATCAACTATTTTATTCGTTAGCCTGATTACTAATAATTTGGGGTAAGCCCATACTGTAATTTAGCGATCGACCGTTGAGATTATAGGAAACCTCACCTTTTTGCAGGAGCGATCGCACGAAATGCTCTAGATCAGAACCAATGCGGCGCAGGTTGTAATCAGTTAAATCAGCACCTTTATACTCGGTAACTAATTCTTCAAATTTACTGTAAACCAGTTTGAGTGAACTATCTGTCCAAGTCAACTCATCATCAGGATCAACATCTAGGGTTAAAGTTTCTTCGCTATCAACAATGGCATTATCTTCGATGGTAGCGGCAAAAACATGAATGTGGCGAGTAGTAGATTTTAGCGGCATAAAGTTAGGTGCTAATTGAGTTACTAGGTTTAATTTTAATAGAGGATGGCGATTTAGCCCCAAAATGTAGAAGTTAAAAATCAATGGGTATACCTCTAAGAATATCTATGATTCTTAAAGTACCAGCGGCAAGTGCTAGCTTTTACAACTAGAGACTAAAAGTTGAGTATCAAATTTACTAAAGTCCTTACAGGATAGCCTGTACCCCCTGCATTTGTGTAACCCGATTCTTTATCTGTCCACACAGGTCCCGCTACGTCTAGGTGCGCCCAAGCTGGGGTTTTATCCACAAACTGCTTGAGGAATAGGGCTGCGGTGATCGATCCGCCCTCACGAGAGCCAGTATTTTTAAAGTCAGCAACTACGGACTTCATTTTGTCAAAGTAGGATTCTTCGAGGGGCATCCGCCAGAATTTTTCTCCTGCATGGTTTGCCGCATCTTCAATTTTTGCTGCTAATTCGTCACTATTTGACCAATAACCCGCCATGGTGCTTCCCAGTGACACAATGATTGCTCCAGTTAGAGTTGCCAAATCCACGATCGCATCTAACCCTAATTTATCTGCAAAGACTAAGGCATCCGCCAAGGTTAAGCGACCTTCAGCATCGGTATTGTTGACCTCGATAGTTTTGCCGTTAGATGCTGTCAAAATATCTCCAGGGTGCATGGCATTACCATTAATCATGTTTTCACAAACGGCGGAAATAAAGTGAACTTCTATACCTTCGGGCTGAATTTGGGCGATCGCTCTAGCTGCTCCGAGCATAGCGGCGGCTCCTCCCATATCGACTTTCATCATTTCAATGCCACTTCCAGCTCCAGATTTGATATTCAATCCACCCGAATCAAAAGTAACGCCTTTACCAATAATTCCTAGCTTTTTGGTAACGGTTTGGGGGCGATAGGTAAGATGAATAAACTTAGGCGGTAAATCCGATGCCTGAGATACGCCCAGAAATGCCCCCATGCCCAAAGCTTCACAGTCGGCTTTTTCTAAAACCTCTAGGCTCATGCAGGTACTGTAGTTATCAGCGATCGCTTGGGCTGATTTTGCTAATGCTTCAGGGGTAATGATATTGGCAGGGGCAGATACCAACTCACGGGCAAGAATCACCCCACTACAGATTTTTTGAGCTTGGAGAATTCCTGCTTTTGCTGCTTCGGAATCTGTACCTAAAATCTCGATTTTTTCTAACTTGCTGCCATTAGCTTTTTGTTCAGACTTAAATCTTTTGTCTTTGTGACTAGAGAGAATAATGCCCTCGGCGATCGCTTGGATTCCCACAAATTCATCTTTGTTAATTTCAGTAAAAGGAAAAGCTAGAGCTAGGGTTTTACATTTATTTTGTTCTGCCCATTTTGCGGCTGCGGCTGCGGCTTTGCGCCATGTTTCGGCTGTGACTTTGGTGCGATCGCCTAGACCTAAAAGTAACACCTTGCGAATGGGACTTACTCCTGCTAAACGAGAGCTAACATTACTATCAGATTCAGCTTTGAACTCATTCTCAGTAATCAGTTCCTGTAGGGTTCCTGCAAATATTTGTTGATCTAAGGCTATAAGTTCGGGGGTTAGTAACGGTTCGGGGCTATCTGTTTTATCTGTTTTATCTGTTTTATTTGAGAAGATAGCGATCGCACAACCATCGCCAACCCAATTCGAGACATTACTAACTGATGTGTAAATTTGCATTTTTGTTTTAATTTGTTTTGATGAAGGAAAGGAATTAATTAAAAATTTAGGGCTATTTGTTAAGGATTTCGTCAAGGGATTTAACCCGACCAGCAGAAATGTCTACCTTTGCCTTGGCAATAATTTGATCTGGCTTACCAGATTCCAAATCTGCTTCAATTTGCCGATCCCACATCTCTTCCGTATAAGATTGTAGCCATCTATATAAGTTGTCGAATATAATTTTCAGGCAATTTTTGGATTTTAGCTTTAACTTTCTCCAAATTAATCATAATTTTATCTGGCATTCTTGAATTTTGCGGTTCTAGAGTTAATTCAATAAAACCTAACTGCGAGATGCAACTCCTAATTGGGCAAAGAGAATTGCTGGCATTAAAGCTCCGCCGCCGATCCATTCGGTTTCTGAACTTAAATCCACAAGATTTTGGAAAGCCTCAAAAATACTGCCCGCCACCATCGTGTTTTTAACCCTGCCCACAATTTCCCCATTCACAACTTTGTAGCCCAAATCTAAATTCACAGAAAACTCTCCCGCTAATTGATTGGACTGTCCTGCACCCAGAACCTGATCGACAATAATCCCTTCCTTAATTCCAGAGATTAAATCGGCATAACTGGTTTTTCCAGCCGCAATACAGAAATTAGAGGTATCGGGACTAGGACGAGATAAACCACCCCTAAACCCGTTGCCTGTGGAAGTTAGCCCTGCTCTAGCTGCCCATTTCCGATCCCAGTAAAAGCCTTTGACTACGCCTTGCTCAATAAAAGTTTTGGCAGTGGTGGGTGTACCTTCATCATCAAACTTGGTGGCAGAAACGCCAATTGTCGGGTCTTCAAAAATGCTAAGGCGATCGCTAAATAATTTTTGTCCCAACTTGTCAGCTAAGGGTGATGATTTTTGAGTGACAACCTGCCCCGAAAGAATGGTATCAAACAAACCACCAATCACACTGGCAACTGCCCTAGGTGTAAATAAAACTGGAAAAATTCCGCTTTCAATATTTGCCGATCGCTCTGCCCATTTATATTTTTGAATTACCTGCTGCACTAGTCGCTCATAATCTGGTTCGCCTGTGCCCACAACTTCGTAACTATATGCCTGTAAAAAGTCTTCACCTTTCACCAAATTTCCGCCGAGAGTAGCACTCATAGTTCGCCGTTGGTTTTCCGCAAGTACGCCATGACTGGTAGCGATCGCTGTGCGGGTAGACCGAACATGAAAATCCACACCCACTAAAATTTCAGGGTTATATTCTCGAACTTGACTAATAAGGCGATCGCCAATTTGGACTAGATGATCCGTAGTGGGTTGAGGATCGGGATTAATTTCAGGCTGATATTGAAAATTAGAGGCAAACTCAAAATCTGCGACCTCGCCAATTTCCGCAGTCTGCACCGCCGCCGCCACTAATTCATCTAGCCTATTCAAATCCGTAGAACTAGCAAAGCCAATTTTGCCATTGACAATTACCCGCAGAGCCACACCTTGCTGCGCTTTTGTTTGTAGAGTTTTCAGGCGATTATTTTCAAATTCAATCGGGGTATCTTCCGAACTCAGATAGTATGCCTCTGCCGCATTGGTGGAATTTTTAGCTTCAGCTATGAGATTCTCTAGAATTTTTTGAGTGGCTACAGTCACAGGTGTTTAGATATTGGATTACTCTAAATACTATAACTTAGGGCATTATCCAGAATACCAACCTACAGGTCATCAGGGTTAATTCCCAGTTCTCTGAGCTTTTCTGCTAGCCTTTGCGCTTTTTCTTCTGCCTTACGTCTTGCCTCTTGGGCAAAAGATCGCTCTAATTCTGCTGAGAAATTGGGTCATAGAATCGAAAACCCTGATCAGGATATAAATGCAAGTCTAAACCTAAAACTTCACTATGAAGTGACAAAACCTGATTGGGTAGACTTTCCCCAAATTAACATATTCGGCTTCAGCGATCTGTTAGGTAATCTGCGTGCAAATTAGGCTATATTGCTAAAAGTACACAAATCTACAAATATCTCATTTTGACTACTAATCTTTTGTCTGCGAAACCCACCAAACGCCCCGTTTTTCCTTTTAGTGCGATCGTAGGGCAAGAGGAAATGAAATTGGCATTAATGCTAAATGTGATTGATCCCAAAATTGGTGGGGTTATGATCATGGGCGATCGCGGTACAGGCAAATCCACAACTATCCGTGCTTTAACCGATTTACTCCCAGAAATTGAAGTTGTAGCCGACGATCCCTTCAACAGCCATCCTCAAGATGCCGACCTCCAGAGCGATGAAGTACGGGAACGAGTCCGTCAAAATCAAACCCTACCTGTAATTAAAAAGCAAGTCACGATGATTGATTTGCCCCTTGGTGCGACCGAAGACCGAGTTTGCGGCACCATTGACATTGAAAAAGCTCTTTCTGAAGGGGTAAAAGCCTTTGAACCAGGTCTACTAGCAAAAGCCAATCGAGGCATTTTATATATAGATGAAGTTAACTTACTAGATGATCACCTAGTCGATGTGCTTTTAGATTCCGCAGCTTCGGGCTGGAATACGGTAGAAAGAGAAGGTATTTCCATTCGTCACCCTGCTAAGTTTGTTTTAGTTGGTTCAGGCAACCCCGAAGAAGGAGAATTGCGTCCGCAGCTTTTAGATCGGTTTGGAATGCACGCCGAAATTCGCACAGTCAAAGAGCCGAAGTTGCGAGTGCAAATTGTGGAACAGCGCACAGAATTTGATCAGGAACCCCGAAAATTTTTGGCAGATTACGATCCACAACAATCAGAAATTCAGTCTCGGTTAGTAAAAGCGATGGATCTATTAAAATCCGTGACCATCTCTCTGGAACTACGGCTAAATATTTCTCAAGTATGCTCCGAGCTAGATGTAGACGGACTTAGAGGCGATATTGTGACCAATCGAGCTGCCAAGGCGATCGCTGCCCTAGAAGCACGAACTGAAGTTACCGTAGATGACATTAAACGCGTAATTACCCTGTGTCTCCGCCATCGCCTCCGCAAAGATCCTCTAGAGTCTATTGATTCTGGTTATAAAGTCCAAAAAGTCTTCCGTCAAGTTTTTGGGATCACTGAGGAATAAACGTAGGAATAAGTCGCTAATCGAGTTTAGTCGCCGTGATATACTGCGGAGGCTAGTAGGAATAACCTAATTCATCTTTATATCAATTAAATGAGCTTTTCCTTTGACTTTTTGACACTTGAGCAAGTGAAAGATTTAGCCCAAAACTATGGGTATGGAGTGATATTTTTTGGAATCATGCTAGAAAATGCTGGTATTCCAATCCCAGGGGAGACCATTACCATAGTTGGGGGTTTTTTGGCGGGCAGTGGAGAATTGAAATATTCCCTAGTGCTTTTATCCGCAGTTGCGGGGGCTATAATTGGCGATAGCACTGGCTATTGGTTCGGGCGATGGGGAGGTATGAATCTTTTAGAGTCTGTTGCCAAAACCTTTAAGATTCCCTTAGAAGATATAAATAAAGCGAAAGAAAAGTTTATTGCTAATTCCGATCGAGCTGTATTTTTTGGAAGATTTATTGCGCTTTTAAGAGTTTTTGCTGGACCAATGGCGGGATTATCAGGAATGCCTTATAAGCGATTTTTATTTTTCAATGCCTTAGGGGCGATCGCTTGGGGTACGATTATGACCACCATTGCTTATTTTGCTGGAAGCTTTATCCCTCTAGAAAAATTAGTGGATTGGGTTTTACGGTTTGGTATTTTTGCCTTAATTGGTGTAGTGGTTTGGTTGGCAATTCCATATATCCAAAAAATTTGGGCGGCTAGAATTAGTAGTGATAATGCCGATCCTGATTAGCAAATAAACATTTCTTAATCTTTTGCCAGTATTCTAATAATGGTAATTATTGCTACATCCTTGAACTTGTAGTTAAGCGATCGCTTTTCATTAATATAAAAAATTATCTAACCCGTGATAGCTAAGCTTATTTTTTCTCATTTTAGAATTTCAAAATTGGCATCACACCTATTTTTTCTATGGTTGGGGTTTATTAGTCTATCTATGCCTGCGATCGCAGTATCTAATACTTCCCCTGCTATTAATGAAAATACCTTTGATCCGAATGGCGTTGATAATGATGGCGGAATATGTGCAACCCCAGTCCTAGAATCATTAAAATCCCATAGGGTTAAATCTGGTGAAACCTTAGCTAGTATTGCCAAAACATATAATTTAACTACGGCAACCTTAATGGGGCTAAATCCTAAGAATCGCGATCGCACTGTAAAAGTTGGACAGATTCTAAAAATACCTCCGCTGGATGGGCTGGCATATCAAGTTAAAAATCTGGAAACCTATAAAGCGATCGCCGATAAATATAGAGTACGTCCAGATGTAATTTTTGAATTTAACGGCTGCCAAAATCGCCCTAAAACAGTTTTTATCCCGGGAGCAGTATGGAAGCCAGATCCAATTATTGCTAAGATAATTCCCCTGATTCCTCCAAATTTCAAAGAAAACTTGATCATCCAAACAGGAGGCTACCCTCTTCCCTATCCTGTGCCTGTAACTTCTAATTATGGTTGGCGCAATAACCCAGTTACGGGTCAGTGGTCATTTCATAGTGGTATTGATTTGGGTGCAGCCATGGGAACTCCAGTACTTGCAGCTAAAACGGGAAGAGTAGAATTTGCTGGTTGGGAAGGTGGTTATGGTAACTTTATTGAAATTATTCATACTTCCTTTGGCACAAGGTATGCCCATCTTTCTCAAATTTTTGTGACTTCTGGACAAAGGGTTGTTAAAGGGCAACAAATTGGTAGGGTTGGTTCTACGGGACGCTCTACGGGACCTCATTTACACTTTGAGGTGATTGTACCGTCAGCTCAAGGTTGGGCAACTCTTGATCCCGCTTCTTATTTAATCCGTCTTGCTGTGGTGATCGGCGAAATAGTGGTCGGGTAAGTTATTTGTAAGTAGAATTGCCAAAGTAAAGTTAATGTTTTTAGTTTACTAATGTCTAGACCTTTATACCTGTTTTAAGTAATGCTAGATTTTCCTAAAAGCCGAATTTTATCGCCAAAGCCATCTTGGACTGGTAATTTTAGTGACTATATAACCACGATCGCTTGGTCTAGTTCTGATCAATTAGCGATCGCTACCGCCAGTGGTGAAGTTTGCTTAGGAAATTCTCAACAATCACAGGTTCTGCAATCAGCAACTAATGAATCAGTGGACTGTTTAAGTTTTTCCGACCATTGGTTAGCGGCGGCAGGACAGTCAGGCAAGATTAATCTGTGGGATTTATCTAAATCAGATCAGGAAAAACCAGCCATGAGTCTTGATCAGGGTAATGCTTGGATTGATTTTTTGGCTTGGCAGCGATCGCATTTTGCCTTTAACTTAGGAAAATATGTGCAGGTTTGGAGTATAGAAACTCAAGATATTGTAACTACGGTTAACTTTGAAAACTCCTCTGTTCAAGCTTTAGCATGGCATCCAGATGGAAATTATTTAACTGTGGGCGGGTATCAAGGGATCAAAATTTGGAATGCTTTAGATTGGGATCAAGATCCATTTGTATTACCATTACCTACGGCTGTAAGGGCGATCGCTTGGCAGGATCAGGGACAATGCTTAGTCATTGCTACGGCTGATGAAACTATAATTTTTTTGGATTATCAGAATCAAGAGTTTACATTGTCACCATTTCAGCTGAGTGGCTTTTCTAGTAAAATCAAAGCGATTGCCTGGTCCAATTCTAATTTTAAAAGTAATTCTAAACATAAAAATACGTTTGCGATCGCAAGTGGTGCTGAAATCACAGTATGGGAACCTCATCCCAATCCCGATGGTGGCTGGATTGCAGAAGTATTTAGTGAGCATAAAGACAGGGTCAATGCCCTAGAGTTTCAACCCCAGTCCAAGGTTCTTGCCTCCGCCGATACAGAAGGTAAAGTGTATCTTTCTAAGGGGAATACATCCATCCAAACCCTTAGTGCAAACTCCGAAATTACTTGCCTCAAGTGGCATCCTCAGGGACATAAGTTAGCTGTGGGGACTGAAAAAGGGGAAGTATTGGTTTGGGATATTGTGAGTAAACCTAGTAGTAAAGGATTTTGGCGTTAATTCTCAGCTAAAGCCCAAATTTTTACGGTGAAATCAGCAGAGGACGTTGCCAAGCTTTTACCATCAGGGCTAAACCCTAAACCAATCACCCAGTCTGTATGCCCTGTTAGTTTTGCTAATTCCAGCCCTTGTAAATTCCAGATCCGGGCAGTTTGATCTTGAGATGTAGTTGCCAAATATTTGCCATCAGGACTAAAAGCCACATTTCTGACTACGTCTGTATGCCCCTTGAATTCTCTGATTAGTTGACCATTGATATTCCATAATCTGGCTGTACCATCGGAAGCTGCGGTCGCAATTAACTTACCGTTGGGACTAAATGCTACTGCCCGCACCCAATCTTTATGTCCTTTGAATTCCCTGATTAGTTGACCATTCACATTCCATAATCTGGCTGTACCATCAGCAGCTGCGGTCGCAATTAACTTACCGTCGGGACTAAATGTTGCTGCCCAAACTATACCTTTATGACCTTGGAAATTAGCAATAGACTTGCCTTGGCGGTTCCATAATTTAGCAGTGCGATCGGATGAAGCGGTTAATACTAGACTACCATCGGGACTAACACCCACAGAATTTACCCAGTCTGTGTGCCCCTTAAATTCGGTAATTTGTTTGCCCTCAAGACTCCAAAGCCGAGCGATCGCATCTTGAGCTCCTGTTAAAATCTGTTTACCGTCGGCACTAAATTTACTACTCCAAATGATACTGTCATCTGGTTTTAGCTCTATTACCTGTTGGGCATTACGTGTCCAAATTTTGGTCGAACCATTGGATGAAGAGGTTAAAAGATTTTCACCATCGGGGCTAAAACTCACACTGAGTACGCTAGTATTATGAGCCTGAAACTGTGATAGTTGAGAAACTCGCAAACTCTGAACTTGGGCTATGCGGTTAATAGCGGCTGTTGGTATGAATACTTGGATAATTTGTGGAGATGAATTGGCGATCGCTAAACCACAAATGAGAAGATTACAAATAGTCATTATTTATTCCAATACATCGTAGTTTTTTTGACGAGGATATAAGCCTTACACAAATCATTGAACCATCGGTAATCTTAGTGGATAAACCCTGCTCTACCCCTAATCCCGTTGCTACCTTTCGGGTCGAAGAACTAATTCGAGAACTCAAAACAAAGTATACGGTTATCAATGTTACCCACAACTTGCAGCAGGTAAGCCGTCTTTCCAATATGACTGCTTTTTTTAAGCCTGATGTTCAAGGCATAGGCAGATTAATAAAATTTAACCAAACTGCCCTGATTTTAATCAACTCCCAAATTCATCAACTCAGGCATATATTGATGGCAAATTTTAGAAATCGTAAATTTTAGAATTTTTTGAGAACCGCCACCAGTTGATCAAAATCTTGCCGAGTCTGTTCATAGGCATCAAAAGTTCTATCCACATCTCGCTGTGCCACTGCCATGTCAATTTTAATTAAATCGTTAAAAAACTTATTACCTAAAGCTTTTGCTTGCTTAGGATTCTTGAGTAATCTAATTGCCGAACCTATATCTTGACGTACCTGCCCGAGGGGACCATGAATATAGGTTTCAATCGTGATCCAGTTATTCGCATCAATAAATGGCTTTAACTCATCAAGGCGATCGCTAATAATCTCTAACTTAGACTTACCAGCAGCACCAGCCGAGGAATTTGGTAAAAATACACTTGAACTAAATAAAACCATAACTAAGCACAAAGCGATCAGCAACTGTTTTAATATTCTCAAATTTAATAGATTCCAGCTATTCACAAGTTATAGGCTCCCAAATTTAATTTTTAATATTTGCCTAAATTCTCTCATCATCTGCACATCCCCAACTCTAGGTTAACTATTTAATTACCCATGACCAAAGTAAATGTTTTCGTCCCTTACTTTCAATTCTCTTAACCTGATTTACCAAACTTTGATATTCACGTTTATTAATACCAAATAAAATATCCCAGCTTTGCCGCATTAGAGTTGATAAAGTCATAGCTACGCAGATACCTAAGCCCAAAAAGGGGAGTTGGTCGTTTCTAATTGCCACCCTGACCGCCGCCCAAGTAAAGTATTGCCACCATAAAGCTATATCAGCCCGAATTGCCCACAGAGAAGTAGTCCCGACAGTAAGCCACAGAAATATTACCAACGCCCACCGCATTCTGATCTGAACTAAGAGCAATCTCTGGACTTGCCCATCTAGGGGTTCATGATCTTCCATTTTTTACCAAAGTTTCCACAATCACAACCAACCGATCTATGTGATGCTCTTGGCGTTTTGAGGTTTCTTGACTGCTGGATTTAATTTTTTGAATCATGGATTTAAATTGCTTGCTGAGTCAAGGTTTTACGTTTGCGCCACGAGGCTAATAGTATAGTTGCATTAAAAATACTAGAATATGCTCCTGCGGAAAATCCAATAATTAAAGCTAAGGCAAAGAATTTAAGAGTCGAGCCGCCGAATAAAAATATGGCAACCAGAGACAGCATGGTAGTCAGGGTCGTATTGATAGAGCGAGCAAGGGTTTGATTCACCGAAAGATTCACAATATCGTCAAAGCTGGATTTCTCGCCCCAGATTTTCATATTTTCTCGAATGCGATCGTAAATGATCACGGTGTCATTAACTGAGAAACCAATAACTGTAAGCATCGCCACAATAAATAAGCTATCAACCTCAACGTCCATAGTTAAGCCTAAAATCGCAAAAACTCCCGCCGTAATAAATACATCATGCATTAAAGCTACGATCGCAAAAAAGGCATAGTCAATTTGAAAACGAAATCCTAAATACACGGCAATTCCTACAAAAGATAGGATTAAAGCCAACAGTCCTGAAGTTAACAACTGATTGCCAATCGTGGGACCTACCCGTTGGATTTGGGATTTAGTTACATCAATTTTGCCAAATTTGCTCAGAATATTTTCTAAATTAGCTTGGAGTTGCGATCGCTCCTCAACTTCTAAATCCCCAGTTTGCAAAGATAAACCCCGACCATCTTGCCCCAAGGACTGAATAGTTGCCTTACCGTATCCTTTTTCAGCGATCGCCGCGCGGACAAACCCAATATCAATAGGCTCTCCACAGGTTTTACTAGGAGCGTCCCCATTCTCACAAACCAGTTCCACACTCAGCCGAGTTCCACCCGTAAAATCAATGGCAGGACGCAAAGGAAATCCTAGGGTTTGCCAAGAAATTACCATTGCCACTAGTCCCACCAAAATTGCTAGGGCTGAGGCGGTGAGATAGATTTGCCCGTACTTAATTACATTTAGCTTCATAGAATGGTACCTGTTGAGTTATCAATGGTCGGACTGGAGTTATTTACCTTGCCAATGGTTTTCACACCATACAGGGATGGTTGACGTAAGCTGGGATAGCTAATAAAAGCCAACAATAAAGCGTGGCTACAAGTAATCGCCGTGAACATACTAACTATGACTCCCACGCCAAGGGTAACCGCAAACCCCTTAACCAGCCCTGAACCTAACCAGAATAAAGCCCCACAGCTAATTAAAGTCGTCACATTACTATCTAAAATACTTGTCCAAGCTCGATTAAATCCTGCTTCTACAGATTTGTACAAAGTCTTACCCGCTAGTAGTTCTTCTCGAGTGCGCTCAAAGATTAAAACATTAGCATCTACGGCAATGCCAATACTGAGAATAAAGCCAGCAATACCCGGCAAGGTCAAAGTTACGCCTAATAAGCTAAACAGCGCAAAAGTAATAATGGCATAGACAATCAAAGCAATATCAGCAACTACACCCAATAAGCGGTAATAGACAATCATAAATACTAAAACGAGGATTAAGCCACTTACCCCAGCAATAATGCTGCTTTGCACACTATCCGCCCCTAATGTCGCTCCTACAGTTCGATTTTCCACAATTTTAACGGGGACAGGCAATGCGCCTGCTCTAAGCTGTAAAGACAAGTCCGTAGCTTGCTGTAATGTAAAATTACCCGTAATTACAGCGGTGCCACCCGTAATCCCTCTGCCTTGAAACTCTGGACCAACACTAGGC
>CASBQR010000213.1 GCA_949127865.1 Synechococcales cyanobacterium PMM_0082 | reverse complement strand
CACATTCGCTCAATTGGATTGAGTTCTGGAGAGTAAGGAGGTTGAAACAGTAGAATTATATTCTCAGGAATCTTCAAACTCTTAGATTTATGAAATTTAGCATTATCTAGTTGGAGAAAGTTTAGAGAGTCAGGAAATTTTTGAGCTAAGTCATTGATGAAGTGTTGGAAGCATTTAGTATCGACATGAGAATAATGCCAGAAGACACTTTCACCCGTAGCAGGCTCGACGGCACTATATAGCCAAAAAGCTTTGAATAACATTTGGGCAGGGCGAGAAGGCTTAACTCCGACTTTAGTAATCAATCGCCTTAAGATTGTGTGTAGTCCAAATCGGCTCTCATCAGCGCAAAAGTAGCGTTTTTGCTTGTACTTGCCTTCTAGCTTTGCATCCATGTATTGGCTGACTAGAGCTAAATCGGCTCCGAGGTTTTTTTAAATGCCTCTATTTTTTCCCGATCTTGCTTGGGAGAGGGCTTTTGTCCTACTTTTAATTTAGCCTTCAATCTGTACCGAGTTAGTTCGTGTACGGTGCGATATGCTGCGGTTGTTCCTAAAGTTGTCTCTAGCCATCTTTGTATTTACCCATAACTTTTGAACCCTTCTGGTTTCTCTAGTTGCTTTTCTAAGCTTTTTTCTGCCCATTGCGGAATCTTTCTCGGTCTCCCAGTTGGCTTCTTTATACTTAGCATTTCTGCTATCCCTCCACTTTGATATTGCTCCAACCATCGATGGATTGTGGCTCGATGCTTTCCCATGCTTACCCCTATCTTATTTATGTGCATCTTCTCTGACTGCATTAAATATAAGACTTGTAACCTTTGTTGGATTTTGAGGTTCTTTTCTTTTTTTAGCATTCCCTCTAGTTGCTCTTTACTCTCTTCTATAACTAATCCGCTTGTTCCTGCCATAGTTTTTTAGTGTTTTTTTATATTATATCTGTCGCATTGATTTCTGAAATTGGTATTACACTCTATTGTATCAATTCTTGAAAGCGCGGATCGCTGGGGATATTGTCAAAATCTGACCAGTTCTTTGCCATTTCTCGAAACTTATCGTGTGCGATCACATTAGGAATGAAGCCTAGGCAATGCAATTAATCGGAGAAATGAAGCATGTCTTTTGATCATAACTTTTTAGTAGAGGCTTTGCCAGTTATCTGGGATGGAGCATTAAAGCAAACTGGGAAAATGGCGGTTGGAAATGTCTTAAAAGCTATTAAAACTTATGCAGATAGTATTTTGTCTGTATTACAGGGCAAGTCTAAGCCAGAAATGATTGCAGAGCTAGAAACTAATCCCGCAATGCAGACATTAGGAGCAGAATTGGTAAGGTTAATTGAAGCTCATCCTGAGTTTGCGGCTGAGTTGAAACAGGCGATCGCTCGCCAAAAAGATACTTATGTAACGGCAGAAAATATCGGTGCAGTGGCAATTGGGGGGTCGGTGAAGATTGATAAACAAATTAATGCAAATCAGTCAGGAAAGCACAATACTCAGACAAACACTTTTAATCTATGACAACGAAGGTGCGCGATCTGATTAAGTTACTTGAGGCTGATGGCTGGTTTTTGGTAAATACGGAAGGTAGTCATCGGCAGTTTAAATATTTAGTAAAACAAGGCAAGGTGACGGTATCGGGAAAGATGAGTGATGACGTGAGAAAAGGAACTATGGCAAGTATTCTTAGACAGGTAGGGTTGAAATGATGGATAAGTATTTAATTATTTTAGAAAAAAGTGAAACAGGATTTTCGGCTTACTCGCCTGATGTGTGGGGTTGCGTGGTAACGGGTGAGAGTTTAGAACAAACTTTAGAAAATATGCGATCGGCGTTGATTTTTCATTTGCAAGATGATGATTCTATGCCCCTACCTCGTGGAATTGATGCCTATTTAGATGCTTTACGAGAGTCGGAAGGTGAAGAGTTTTATTTAACCCATTTATCGGTAGCAAGCTTGAGGGAGCAAGATCGTGCCAGATTAGGAATTTAATTTCAAGCAAGCTGGACACAGTAATACACAGATCAATACGATTAATGGTCTAAGTTGATGCTCTGAAGGTCAAGTTTGAACCTAATCAAGCTCGACTTTGAACCAAATTAAGTCAGGGTTGAACCTCAAGAAGTTAGATTTTTAAGCTCTAAGCATCAGGATTTAACCTAATCAAGGTTAACTTTAAGCTTCTGGAGGTCAAAGGAGATATTAAGTGGTTCACAGGAATTAAAACGAACTAAATATTTACCTTTGGTTAGGACTGTATCAAGTAAAATCAAACGGTTAAAATGTATCGGGACTAATGACTTGATCTACTTACTTAAAGAGCCTTCCTATAGACGTTATTCCTTTGATAGGTGGTCAGTTTAACCTAACTCAACCTAATATAGTTAAGAAGATATTTAAATTGTGGATATCTTGAAAAAGTAATTACTCCCGAAAATTGATATGGATACAATTACCCCTGCCCAATCTTTAGAAGAAGTCTATCGGACACTTCAACCAGATCCCTTGTCAACCCCAGCCGAACTACAGGCATTTTATTGTGAAGAAATGAACCAAGTGCGTGGGGGCGACCAAATGGCGCGCATAAAACAAAGTTTAGAACGCGCTCATACCGATAGAAATTATTTTAAAGCCTGCTTTATGGGACATAGCGGTGTGGGGAAATCCACAGAACTGAGCCGTTTAACCGATCGAGTCAAAGATAAATTTAATACCATCCGATTTAGTGCTGTCACTTCCTTAGACCCCGCAAACTTTCGACCGTTAGATGTGGTGCTAATGATGATGGTCGATGTGGCAGAAAGAACTGCAATGCCCAAAAAAGATGGGGGTGCAGGTCAAAGACCACCTGAAGCGAGATTGAGAGAAATTTGGGATTGGTTTGCTACCGAAAAAGACACGCGCGAAGAATCATCCTTATTCGCAAGCTCTATAGAAGCTGGAATTGGGGCGAAGGAAGATTCGCTATGGGGAAAAGTTTTAGGCTTATTTGCGAATCTAAAAGGCGAGATTAAGTACGCTTCTACGCGTAAACAAGAGGTGATTGAATATCGAATTAGTCGCTTGAAACCTCTGATTGAGGTCGCAAATCGACTGCTAGATGATTGCAACGATCTATTGCGTAAAGCCTCGGGACATGAGTGGTTATTTGTCGGCGAAGACTTCGATCGCTCTGGCATTCCTAGTCCCCGCATCGAAGATTTATTTATTACCTATGCCAATATTTTTCGACAGTTGCGTGCACATCTGATTTTCAATTTACCTATTGGATTGTATTATTCGAGCAAAGCACCGCAGTTACCTTTTAGTAACGATCGCAGCTATGTTTTGCCCGACACCCCTGTATTCTGTCCCGACCATACTCCCAATGCCAAAGGACGTGCGGCGCTGCAAGCGGTTTTAGGAGCGAGGATGTCATTATCCCTTTTTGAGCCAGATCAAATGATGCGGTTGATTGTGGCATCGGGTGGGAATCTACAGGATTTATTTGCATTAGTGAACTATGCCGCCGATACCGCCTCCTTGCGTTTGGCAAAGAAGATTGATGCGGTAGATGTAAAGGCAGCGATCGCAAATTTACGAAATGATTACGAACGCCGATTAGGACAAAGTCCCTACGATCCTGAAACTGTAATTTGGAAGGATAAAGCCGATCGCCTGATAGAAATTTATGGCAATGATAAGGCAGCGCAAATTACCGATGCAGTGTTGTATTCCTTGCTAAATGCCCGTGCTGTGCAAGAATTTAATGGAAATCGTTGGTTTGGAGTGCATCCGTTGGTGGTAGATATTTTGGCAAATCAAAATCGATTGCCGCGTACTCAAACTGGAGAATTACTCGGTGGAACTAATTAATCTCAGTGAAACTGGCAGCATTAAAGATATCAGCGATCGCCTAGTGCTATGGGCACAGCGATCGCCAAAAGGATTAGCAAGAATAGAGTTTGCATCCGATGTTTCGCAGCAAAGGGTTATCTCCAAAATGCGATCGCACTTAGAAATACTGGGGATAGCCTTCCATGAAATTTCTCTGCTCAGGCAACAAGATCCAGAGACGGTAGTAGTGAAGTTATTGGCGGAATTAAACCAAATTCCCACAGGGGTAGTTTCCATTACGGGGTTTGCAACGGCATTCACCAATAAAATTCCGTTAGAAGAGTCGTTACGAATTTTGAATTTTAATCGAGAACGCTTGGTTGCGCCAACTCTAAATCAAATTTGGTGGATGACTCCATCTTTTTTGCAAACTTCGGTTCATGTCATGCCCGACCTCAATCGGTGGTTTAGCCCTCGTCTGCAATTGACGGAATTGGTATTGCTGGAACCTGCACCTTTGGCTTCTGAACTAATCTTAAACCGAGGCGTTTATGCCAATTTCGATGATGCTCACCGTCGCGCTCATAATTTGCTGCAAAGGTTTGAAGAAAGCCGAAAAGCTGGAACTCCCGATCGGGAGCTACTCATCACTTATTTGTTACCTGCTTTGGAGGCATTGGCGGAAGTAGGAGCGCAAAAAGAATTACAAGATTTGACTATGCAATTTGAAGGGCTGTTGGGACAGTTGAAAGTAGTAAATTCCCCAGAATTAGCAGCTAGTTTGGCTCGAATTGCGAATCTTTATTTTGATCAAGGACGGTATAGCGAAGCCGAACCTTTGTATCTGCGATCGCTCCATATTAACCAACAACAACTAGGGGCAGACCATCCCGATACCGCAACCAGTCTCAGCAATTTAGCATTACTATACTCTTCCCAAGAACGCTACAGTGAAGCCAAATCTTTGTATCTGCGATCACTCTATATTAACCAACAACAACTAGGAGCAGATCATTCCTCTACCGCAACTAGTCTCAATAATTTAGCAGGATTATATCGATCGCAAGGACGCTACAGTGAAGCCGAACCTTTATATCTGCGATCGCTCCAAATTAGAGAACAACAACTAGGAGCAGATCATCCCTCTACCGCACAAAGTCTCAATAATTTAGCAGAATTATACAAATCGCAAGGACGCTACAGTGAAGCCGAACCTTTGTATTTGCGATCGCTCCAAATTAGAGAACAACAAATAGGAGCAGAACATCCATATACCGCAACTAGTCTCAATAATTTAGCAGGATTATACAAATCCCAAGGACGCTACAGTGAAGCCGAACCTTTGTATCTGCGATCGCTCCAAATTAGAGAACAACAACAAGGAGCAGTTCATCCCGATACCGCAACTAGTCTCAATAATTTAGCAGGATTATACTATTCGCAAGGACGCTACAGTGAAGCCGAACCTTTGTATTCTCAAGCTTTACAGATTTTAGAAAAGACTTTAGGTAAAGATCATCCTAAGACAATAGCTACTAGGGATAATTATGCTCAGTGTCTCAAACAGATAGCATCGCTGAGCAAATAACCTTCGTGATATGAGCACAGAGACTATGTGGTATCAGTAAGAAGCTATTTTATCAATTTTAGAGCTATTACCAATCTCACAAAAAGCATTGTAAATAAAGCATAATTAATTTGATCAAATCCAATTACTTTGGCTAGCAGCACTTCTGGAAAAATGAAAACGTGAAATGGAAGCAATAGGATTTTTGAGTTGGTTTAGCAGATGTTATTTTATTGATTAGGTTTAGGTTAAAAAAGTATGTATCAAGTTACAGTCGATTATGCCAAAGCAAACCTTGACGAACTCTGCGATCGGGCAGGTCAAGAACAGGAAGGAATAGCGATCGTCCGCGAAAATCGTAGTTTTATTCTTATTACTCAAGAAGAATGGGAATCTCTGACCGAAACTGCCGAACTGATGCAAGTGCCAAATTTATTAAAACAAGTTGCGTCATCCCGCCAAGAATATCAAACGGGAAAAGCACTTAATATGGAGCAAGTCTTTGGATGAGCGGATACGAAATTCTTTTTTCTAAACAAGCGCAAAAAGATATAGGAGAACTCCCATCAAAGCAAAAATCTAAGCTTCAAGAAATTTTGATTAACATCATCGCCTCCAATCCTTACATTGGCAAAGAGCTGCCTGAGTGGATTATATTCCTATCGCCTTAATCGCAAAGATCGAATCGTATATGAAATTTATGAAGAAGACAAAACAGTGCTAATTATTCGAGCAAAAACTCATTACGGAGATTAAAAATATGCTCA
This sequence comes from Synechococcales cyanobacterium PMM_0082, assembly GCA_949127865.1. Classification (GTDB taxonomy): domain Bacteria; phylum Cyanobacteriota; class Cyanobacteriia; order Pseudanabaenales; family Pseudanabaenaceae; genus PCC-7502. The sequence continues at coordinate 4,263 of CASBQR010000213.1, read as the reverse complement.
AGTTTTAGGCGATCGCTCCAAATTAGCGAACAACACCTAGGAGCAGATCATCCCGATACCGCAACTAGTTTATTCAACCTAGCCGTGCTTTATCACAACCTGAAACTTCATCCCCAAGCACTGAGACTAATCCAGCGAGCTATTCAAATCTTCGAGCAAATTCTTGGGGGCGAGCATCCCACTACTAAATCTGCCCACAGTTGGCTTCACGGAATTCGGGCAGCTCTTGACGAACTTGGTTAGGTTCTATCTTCCCGCCCTTCCTGCATAGTCTTATGGTGGATAGGTTTTAATATCAGTAAAGTCTAAATCTAGTGTGATTAGAACTCGTTGTTTTTATTGGAAACAGCGATGACTATTAGATCTTTTGCACCTTTTAAGTCTTCCGAATAAATGGTGGAAGCATCATAACCTTCATTTCGCAGTAGATTGGCAAGTTCTATGGGCAAATTCTCATCGATTTTGAATTTTATGCGATCGCTGTTAATGGCAGTAGAACAATTTGCTTGCCTAAGCTCGAATAGAAACAGATAACCTTAAAGGTGCGATCGCATAGAAAAACCTCAAGGCTCTTGGGACGATTAAAAACAACAACCGTAGCGTGTGTTAGCGTAAGCGTAACGTACTGGTTTATCAATTACATAAAGACAAGGTGGGTTGCATTTCATTAACTACAAGATAGGCGATCGCACTCAATTATTCGTTGGTTGAAACACGATTTTTTTGCTCTAAGTAATATGTTGCCCACTGATATTTTGCAGGATCTCGCTGGAGCAGAAATTGAGCTATGATACCTTTCTCACTTTGCCCAGCATTTTTTAATGCACTCTGCATTTGAGTTTCTTGAACTTTTGATTGTGCTCCCAATTCTAGTGCACGCAGGAAATATGCTTCACCTTGCTCAGGTTTACCTCGTTCAAAGTATATGGCACCTAACAAGTTATATGGTTGGAAACTTTCGTTTTGCTTAATAGCGTCTTTAGCGCATACTTCAGCCGCTGATAGGTCTTGTAAATCGCGGAATGCACCTCCTCTTGTTGTTAGAATTGCAGACTTTACTTTTGGACTAGCAGAACTGTGGTTTTCAAGTAGGTAATTCGTTAACTCAATAGCTTTACTGGGATTATTAACATCTCGTAAATGTCCGCTCGCTTTTATAAGTTTCCACGGATCTTTAGTTTTTTGATACTCGTTTTGGAAATAAATTGCTAAGGTGTCAGACAAGCGATTATCTTCAAGCCATGCCATTTGATCATCTTGAAGAACTTCACCTGAATCAATTCGGAGAAGAATGAGATATAAAGGACTAGATGGTGATGACATTCTATGGGATCGTGCGAGGTATTTAGTTTTGAGATTAAGGAACTCATGGGCTGCTACTTGTTCCTTTTCCCGTTGCCCCTCTAGTCTTTGCCCCTCTAGTCTCTCCTCGGCAATCCTTTTCTCGGTTTCTAACCGCTTCTGGACTTCTTGGTAAAGTTTCGCCTGCAAACGCTCTTTAGTTGCTTCTATTCCCTCCAAATTAGTAGGCAACTGTAGATTGATAAATAATTGAGCTTTGGCAAAAGATTCGCTCGTAAACATTCTGCTAGTTTTTTGATCATTAACAAAACAAACTACAAGGTATGCACCATCTGCACTATTGATGGTGCCAATGCCAAATTTTGTATGAGTTATCTGTTGCCCTACCACTACTTTCCACCTTCTGGGATTTTCTTGAGCATAAGCAAAAAATAATTGTGGATAGGAAATGTCGGGAATATCTTGCATGTTAATATCCTCTGTCATCAAGTTTTATATTCAAATAGTATCCCTGTCCTAGAATATTCCTAACTAAAGTTTAGTAGTGCATGGCTGTTACTGTCCAGCTAACGGTTGAACTCAACCGCCCTAACTAACTTTAGATGATGTGGATAATTAACATACCGTCGGGTGCAGTAATGTGCTGTGCGGAAATTCATTCTATTTGTTCTAGTTTTCTAAGTCTGGATCTAATCCCCCCTGTCTGCCTGCCAAGCTCTGAAGCTAATTCTTCTATTGATTTTCCTTCCTTGTAAAGCTCTACTAATCTGAGATCATCCTGTGTTGTCCAAGACTTGTATGCACTCGGATTATTATTCCTTATTTCAGAAATGTTATAACTTTTACCTAAACCTTCGACTTTCGCTTCAATTGGCTCTTGATAATCTTCCGTGGCACTGATTTTGGGGTAAACAACCTCACTGCGATCTTTAGAATCTTTGAGCTTTTGCTGGTATTCATCCTCTAAATCCCTAATCTTTAATTCATAACCTCTGACAGTTTTGCTTAAGTTGTCTCTTTTGACAATGAGATATGTTCCAATAATACCTACGATAATCCCAAAGAATAACCCGACTAGAAATTCCATATTTAGTACGCTACTTGGCTGTTTTCTCTACGCATAGCAAGACCCTAACTAAGGTGATTATACTGAAACTTTCTGGGTAACACAACTAATTTGGGGTAATAACCCGAAACTTTCTAGTTAATAAACCCTATAAGAGTGTTACCTAGAAAAAGGAAAGATAACGCAATCCAGTTTTAGCCAAATAGGATTTTTTAATTCGACTAGATAATAGGTAATTTTATTTCTGTAAATCTCCCAAAGTAAAGTTAAGAAGTCTTAAAGTTCTCTGATTGCCAAAACATCAATGGCTGCATAACAAGCTTCTACAGTTGACTGTTCTTGCATTTTGCTTACTAAAGCTGCAAAGGCAGTAGCATTTACACGGATTAAATTTCTTGCTCGTACCTTTGCCCATCGTTCTTCAAGATCAGGATTTGCGGTATGAGCGATCGCCGCCCGTAATTTAAACAGATCATCATCTCCGCCATTTGCCTCTTGGTAGATATATTCTTCCGCCGCAATCCCTGCCATCCACACCGTACAGTAGCGTTCGAGGATATTTAATGGAACTTCAGCCGTGGTCGGCGCAGTATCAACTTCAACGCCAGCCCGAGATTTTAGGTTATAACCTACAACTTTTATGCCTAGGAGATGGGCAACCAAAAAATGTCCTGCTTCGTGGTATAGGATTCTCGCCTGCTTTTCTTTGTGTTTAGGAAGCTTAGATTCAATCCAATTAACAATTGCGGCTCCACCTTTACCCTCTCTATAGGCATTGTCCAGACCATATAAACCCAGACATAAAATCGTAATCGCCGTAGGCACAAGAGGCGAGATCCCAGTGAATGGGGTTGAGAGCGCCGTCATCGTAATTGTGAAAATAGCGATCGCTAGTAAATTAATAGCAGTTTCACCCATGGCTATTTAGAATATTTATAGAAAGTGCTGAGACTATTATCATCACCAACAAACCGCCAATGCCAAGGTTCGTACATCACGCCTTGGGGATTATTTTGAGGGAATGATAATTCAAAGCTATATTTAGCCGCATTTTGCTCTAGCCATCGAAAAGCTGCGGTTTGGTCAAAACTAGGATTAAGAATAGTAGACGGTGAATTGCGATCGCCAAGATCAATAGCATAACCAGTGTGATGTTCACTATATCCAGGGGGCGCACTGACCTTAGCCCGTTCAGCAGGGATTTGATTGCGTTGACGACTAATATCAAAAAATAATTGCTGCTGTTCTTTGATACTGCGAAATCCTGAAATTGCTAAAAGCTCAATGCCACTAGCTTGGGCATCACTCAACATTTGCTTAAATTTAATTGCCGCTGCCGATCGCAGTTTAATTTCATGTCCATCGGCGGCGATCGCTACCACTTCCAAACTATCTAAAGGAGCCTCGATATAGGCAAAGTGTCCTAGGACTTTATTATCAGTCGGCGGTACAGTAGGTGTAGCTTGAACAATCGGAGCTGCCGCAGGTTCAGGACTTAAATTTTTAGGTGTAGAGATTAAGTTCGTAATGGAAAAATAGGCGATCGCTATAAAAATTGCCAGCCCAACCCATAACCACCAATTAGTCCGCTTTTTGGGAGGTGTTAAATTACTATTTACGCGCCGAGCAACAGGAACATCTTTGGGCATAACCAACCTAATCTAAAGCAGTAATTGTAATATACCAACTTGGATACCCAAGAAAGTGAGGGCAGCTAATAAGGACAGTTTGATTTTATTAACTATAGGCTGGACTTCGTAGCTCACGAGTAATCGCTCCTTTAGTAAATCAGGTTCAGGCTTTTCCCATATTTGTCCGTCATACCACCCAGTTTCTTCATAGAGTACGGTTTGATTTTGTAAGCGATTTTTGACATATCTCCAACCTAGCAACAT